>JBGSHQ010000293.1:0-12564 GCA_041752095.1 Bdellovibrionia bacterium | reverse complement strand
TGTTGTTCTAGGATCGCTTCTTTTTGCGACTGACGCTCTTTTTCGTGAAAAAGCTTTAGTGGCGCTTGATCCACGTGCAGTCGGCTTTCTGGAGCGAGGAGTGGCGCTTCTCTTTCTTTTACCTTGGGTCTTTGCACGCCGACGTTCTGAACTTCGAATGATTGGTAAGAAAGATCTCGCACTTTTCTTTGTCCTTGGATTTGGGGGGAGTGCGCTTGGAACGACTCTTTTTACCATCGCGATCGAAAAAATCGGAAGCGGATCTGCTACCTTTTTCACGATGCTTCAGCCCGCGTTTGTACTCCTGTTTGCTTGGTATTTTTTAAAAGAACGCTATTCCAGTTTTTTTGTCCCGTGTGCAATTTGGGTCGTCGGGAACATGATTTTACTCGCTTTCACTCAGTCGAGTACCAGCGAAGTTTCAGGAATGGAGGAAAATCCTGAAGCTTTTACCGGCGCATTCTACGCAATCCTTGCAACTCTCGTCTGGGGAGGATCCACAGTAGCGGGAAAGTCACTCCTTTCGCGATATTCGAGCACGGTCGTTATTTTTTGGCGTTGGGCGATCGCCGTCGTTTTTCTAGGAGCAGTCATGTGGATTAAATCAGTCCCGCTCCCCTGGGACCGGATTCTTACTTCCGAGATCTTACTCCCGCTCCTTTATCTCGGAATTGTAGCGCAGACGACAGCTTACTGGATTTACTATGTGGGCCTGAGGCGACTTCCCGCAAGTCTGGTTACATTTATTGAACTGCTTTATCCATTAGCGGGAATGTATTTTTCAATCGTCGCTAAGGGGGGGAGCATTTCGCTCATTCAAGGATTTGCTGCGATCACCTTACTCATCGCGATTAGTTTACTCATCGGCGTAGAGTATCCACGTGCGATTCCTTTTAGGAAACGTTCGCGATAGTTACTACTCAGTGATCGTGATCATTTTTCCGTGAAGATCTTTATGAGTCACCACGGTCGTCACCTTCCCGAGGTCGGTGTTCTCACGGTGGGACCAGATGAAGCGATCCATCTCTGAAACAGCCATTTCAGTACAGTCCGAGATGGAGCTATTACTTTCGATCCCACGGCTGATGTGGTTTGCGCGAATCCAGATGTGGCAGTCGGAGGCTAGCGAAGAGGCTGTCGCTAATGGAACTGTTGCTAGCATTAAAATTCGAATCGTTTTCATTTAGCTTATCCTCTAGGGTTAATAAATTTTGAAATAGCACACAAAGCGTATATCGCAATGCGTTATTGATTCATTTAAATTCCGCTCATTCGTTGGGTAACCGTTTAAAAGGGGAGAGTGAAGATGAGTTTATTTCGTATGTTTGCATTTATGAGTTCAGTTACGGGCTTGCTGATGATTTCCGGGTGCGGAGAAAAAGAGAAGCCTCATTCGACTCTTCGAGAGTCAACTCAAGTCTGTGTTGAACGCTATTCCCCCATTCCAGTCGATTTTTGGGATTCGCCAACCACGACATTTGATAAGGCCCTATCAAATGGGTGGTTAAAATTTTCGAGTGCTGAGAATTATTTCGAAATATTAGACCGTGGTGTGATTCAGGCCCAGCTCCATACTAAAAGTGCTGTTCTTAATGGAGAGCCTGAAATCATTTTGAATAGAAATAATTCCAAAAATGGCTTCGGATTAATCGATTCCGGAATTGTTCTTCCGATTGCAATGAGTGGGGATTTTTTTAATAATCATTCGATTTTTTCTCGTCGATTTTCGATTGAGGCAAGTTCAGAACAGATGAGTTCGATTACGAAAAGAGATGATTCATTCAGGATGGAAGGAAGTCCCGATGAAATTCTCAAAAAACAAGGCGTGAACGATTACAGACTTTATCAGGTCTCTGAAACGGAGTTTGAACTGAGAGTGGAACGAATTACTTTACTCGATGCGAATGAAAATCGAACTCTCAAGCAGCGAGTCCTCATTCGATACCGACAGGGTGAAAAGCTCTCTCCGAAATTGCGATTCATTGATTAATTACCGCAATGCATGAAAAACGGAGTTTTTTAGAAAAAAACCACTGCGGCAAGTGCTTGTAATCTCTAGGTTTTCGAAAAAACTTTGACGATCTTATAAAAAAATTTTGACGACTCGGCAGAAAGTGCTTAGCCTTTTAAGTGAGTCGACGAGTGGTTGACTCTGGCGAACACGGAAAGATCGCTGCAAACCTCTAAATCCCACCCGAAAGGTTGGGTCTAAGAATCGGGAAGATTCGAAGAACTTAGAGGCCTCCTAAAGCCGAAAAGCTAGCCATCGCTAACGGCCTCCGAGTGCGTTCGAACCTTTCCGAAAATGCCCCCTGATAAAGGGCACGTGTAGCCAAGGCATTATCGAAAAAACTCACGGATGGGTTAAGGAGGAGCATTGATGCTCAACGCACAATCTTCATTAGTCGGCGAATCTCAGGCAATTCAAGAAATTCTTAGAACGATCGAAAAGATCGCAGCTACGGAAAGCACCGTACTGATTACCGGTGAAAGTGGAACAGGCAAGGAACTCATTGCCCGCGCTATTCATGAAAAATCGGCCCGCGCTAATCAGCCGATGATCACCGTTAACTGTGGAGCTATTCCAAGCGAACTCCTCGAAGCCGAACTCTTCGGTCATGTAAAAGGTGCCTTCACGGGTGCTACTGCAAACCGAGTCGGACGCTTCGAAGCAGCAAATGGTGGAACGATCTTTCTCGATGAGATTGGCGAACTCCCCCTTGCACTCCAAGTGAAACTCCTTCGCGTTCTTCAGACGAAGCAGTTCGAAGCCATTGGATCCTCGAAGACTGTAGATGTCGACGTTCGGATCGTTGCAGCGACGAATCGTGACCTTGAAGAAGCGGCTCGCAAAAAAGAATTCCGCGAAGACCTCTACTATCGCCTAAACGTGATTCCAGTGAAGGTTCCTAACCTTCGCGATCGCAAGAGCGATATTGCTATTCTTGTAAACCATTTCATCACCCAGTTTAATGCACAGACGGGTCATAACGTAGAAGCTCCGAGCGGCGAAATCATGAGCGCTCTGAATTCCTATGACTGGCCAGGAAATGTTCGTGAGCTTGAAAACCTCATGGAACGTCTTGTGATCCTAAAGGGACAGGGGACAGTAGATCTTGGCGATCTTCCTCACCGCATTTTCCAACGCTATGCTGAAGGTCAGCCGCAAGGTGCTGGAGCGCTTTCTGAGTGGGAATTCCCACGAATGGTGCTTCCAAACAGCGGTGTAAATCTGAAGGCAATCGTTGAAGCTTTCGAAAATCACCTCATCGATCAGGCGCTTGCTCGCACGGGTAATAATAAAAACCGCGCTTCTGAGCTCCTCATGATGAATCGTACGACGCTGGTTGAAAAACTCCGTAAACGCGGAATGATCACCCCAGCTGCGAAGAAGGCAGGAATGATTCCTAACGGGATCCCAACTGCTCCTTCGAACGATATGAGCATCTAAACTTTAAGTTCATGCTTTAAGTTCATCATCCGGATTACCCCCCGGGTATAAGATAGGCCCCGAGTTTCGTAGGATGCGAGACTCGGGGCCTTTCTACTTTTTTATTCTGACTTCGTTTCGTTCGCGCCGTCTTTAGCAGTCTTGCGAACGAGGTTTCGTATAATGCGGTTACGATTTGCTCCGCCAACGAGTGCGCGAGTATCTTCGTAAAGGCCGGGATCATTAATGAGTGCACCGAGAGTTCCGCTCCCATTATTAATTTTTTCTAAAATTTCTGAGAGCGACTTAGAGGCACGGGAGACGCCCTTACCTTCAAGACCCTGAGTGAAGCTCGCGAGGTTTTTTGTCGTCGTCGTCAGATTTTCAGCTATCGAATCCATGCGATTCCCTTTTTCAAGGGTACGAAGAATGCGGTTTAAACTTTCAACCGTGCCATTTAAGTTCATGAGTACGGCATCACCCTTCGTTAAGAAAGCGGTGACGTCGTTCGTTGGGAGGTTTGGAATTTCAGAGTTCTTATCCAGTGGAGTACTTCCGCCTCCCGGATTAATGGAGACGTATTTATCGCCTAAGACCCCTTGGGTAAGGATTTCTACGGTCGACCCATCAGTTACGAACTTTGCGTATTTAGATTGAACGCCAAATTCGACAACGATATTTTTAGATGCGGCATCATAATCGACTTTACTCACAACACCGACAGGAACTCCGGATAGAACCGTTTTAGAGCCGGGGAGGAGTCCATTTGCGGTTGGAAAATGGGATTTAAATCTCACCTTAGTCGTAAATGCATTTTCAGCTCCACCGAGGACAAGAATTGCTACCATGGAAAACGCGAGCCCAAGTGTAACAAATATTCCAACCTTAAAGTCTTTTACGCGATTGTCTTTCATTTATAATATGCTCCTTGGACGAACGACTGAATAAATGGGTCTTTTGAGTGTTTAATGGCTTCGACGGTGTCGACGGCATGAATAAACCCGTCTTTTAAGATTGCAATGCGATCACAGATTTCAAATGCAGCCGGAATATCATGGGTAACGAAAATTCCAGTAATCCCTCTCGATTT
Source organism: Bdellovibrionia bacterium (assembly GCA_041752095.1). Classification (GTDB taxonomy): domain Bacteria; phylum Bdellovibrionota; class UBA1018; order UBA1018; family UBA1018; genus JACMQW01. The sequence goes on along the minus strand of JBGSHQ010000293.1, from coordinate 8,044 downwards.
TAATCGATTAATGTTTCCAGTGAGCCGTCGAGTATTCACTGGATCGAGTCCAGCCGTGGGTTCATCAAATAAAATCACTTTTGGCTCTAAGATCGTTGCACGAGCAAGACCCGCTCTTTTTTGCATTCCACCCGAAAGTTCGTTTGGAAGGAGGTCATTGGAACCCTTCATATCAATGAGTTCGAGCATTGCTTCGATTCGAGCAGCAATTTCTTTATCGTTTAATTTTGTGTGTTCCCTAAGAGGATAGGCGAGATTTTCTTCCACGGTAAGTGAGTCGAATAGTGCTCCATTTTGAAAAACGAAACCAATTTTCATTCGTACCTGATAAAGCTGTCTTTCGGTAAGAGTGAGAAGATCTTGGTTTTCAAAGATGATTTTCCCAGCATCGGGATGATCGAGGCCAATGATGGAACGGATCAGGACACTTTTTCCTGTTCCAGAACCTCCGAAGAGCCCCATCATTTCGCCTTCGCGAAGCTGTAAATTGATATCCTTATGGACGGTTTTATCACCAAATGATTTTTTTAGTCCGATCAGATCCAAAACAATTTTATTTGGTGTTGATGTCGCCATTTTAGGAATACACCGTGATAATAAATAACTTCGTTAGAAAGAAATCAGAAACGAGAATGAAAATACTCGAAGTAACGACCACCCAGGTTGTCGTATCTCCAACACCTTCGGTTCCACCCTCAGTGTTAAATCCTCTCCAGCAAGCTGTGATTCCTATGAAGAAAGCGAATACAATTGTTTTAAGCATTCCAGTGAAAAGATCGCTCGACTGAACCGTTTCCAGAGTTTTTGCGATAAAGAAGCTCTGGCCAATTCCAAGTTCAGTTTTACAGATCACCATCGCTCCCCAGAGTCCGATGTAATCTGCAAATAAAGTGAGAATGGGTAGAGTGATCATGCAAGCAAGGAGTCGGGGAATGACAATTTTTTTAACAGGACTTGTCCCCAGAGCACGAATCGCGTCGATCTGTTGGGTCACCTTCATCGATGCAACCTCAGCTGCAATCCCTGATCCGATTCGACCTGCGACGAGGAGTGAAGTAAAAACGGGACCCATTTCACGAAGAATAGAAAGTGAAGTAATTTTAGGAACGTAAAGGGTTCCGCCAAACTTAGCTAAACCAAATCCGAATTGGAGTGCCATCACAGAGCCGGTAGCAAGTCCGGTTACACAAACGAGAAGAAATGACTTCACACCAATAAAAAAAATCTGATCAAGAACAAGACGTAAATAAAGTGGCCTTCGAAAAAGTTCCTGAAAAACTTCTTTCGCTAGATTATAAAATCCTCCAGCAAACTGGACGAGAGGATACCGCTGTGTGTTTTCGTAACTCATTTATCTAATAGACTAACGTAGTCTGAGTGAGGACACAAAGCGATTGAAGTCTCCTTCGTGCGTCGAAAAACGGTCGGGCCTTGAAATATACATTAAATCGTAAACACAGCTGTTTTTAGAAAGAACGAAAGCATGAATCTTCGTGCTTTCTCCCGCCATCTTTCCGGCGACTTTTCCTTCAAGAGCAGGAACGCCAGCGAGCTGGGTAGATTTTTCCGACTTTTCACTGATTTCAGATATTCCAAGAAGAAGTTCACGGAGATACGGCTTAAGGTCAGAAGGACTGTTTCGTCCTTGCCTGCAGGATGAGTTTAACGAAATGATCGCGGAAGTTTTTAATGATTGAAATGCAAAGTCAGTCACTTCCGAAGAATAAGTATCTGAATTCGAACCAATTTGAGCATCTTTAGGAAGAAGCTGGGCGGCCTCGAGTTTTTTCCATACGGCAGGGTTCTCGCGTGAGAGATCCATAACCTGATAAATCTCAGATTTTTCGTCGACAGGTTTTACATTCCCCACAATCGTCGAGCATGAAAATAGTGACAATAAAATGACGGCAAGACTAACTTTAAGGATCAACCTCATAGATTTATCCATTAGAAACGAATAACTCGGTTACTTCAAGAAGGACTTCGTTAAGGCCCAAATGGATTTAGGAAGTGCTCAAGGTTTGACGGAGCCCGTCGTTGTTTCTGACGAATCAGTCAAGGAGCACCACAGTATTTTTATACGAGGTCATCCGTGTCAGTCTCCATTCTAAAAAATATTTTAACTGAAAAGGGTTAGAGATCGGAATCTTCTGCCGCTGGGTGATTTTGAATCGGCAAAGAGAGCCACGTTGGCACTGGCATTGCTTATAAATGATTCGGTAGATCCTCTCGAATTCAAGAAGAAGTCGAGAAATCTAAATCAAGAGAAGGAAAGACGATGCAGCAGGAAGCTACAGATTCGTCCGGAGTAAGAATATTTTTCCTAGGGATGATCAGCGTTTTGCTGATTTCAGTCGCGCCGTCTCATGTTCAGGCGAATTCATCTCTTCAATTAGAGTCTCTAAAAACCCATTCACGTCTTGCTCTCGCTTTAGATCCATCGATCGAGGCTGAGTGGAAAGATATTGACGGTGGTTTCAAACTTTTACTCAAGGGTGTTGCGCTTCAGGATTTATACCTGGGTGGTGCCGACTTGGAGTTTCTAAAAGACAGCCGGCTTGAATCCGTACAAGTATCTGAAAATGATTCAGGAGTGACGATTACAGGAAAATGGAAATTTGCAGCCGGTGAGAATGCGATTGCGAATCCAAAAATGGAAAAATTCACCTATCGTGAAAAAGAACCTGCACGGTTCGTTGTCGATTTTTGGCCAAAAGGTGGGACGACAGTTTCAGAGTTCCGTAAAAAGAAAAATGATGAAGTAAGAAAAAATGCAGTCGCTCGGTCAGAATTAGAGGCGGCTCAGAGAAGAAATCGTAAAATAGCAGCAGAACAAGCGATTGCAATTGAATCCGATGTTTCCAGATTCTGCAAAGAGCCTCTAAAGGAAGGGGTTGATCCATTTTTAGAGTTTACTCCTCACCATGAAGTGCCAGATTTTTCTGCATTTTTACCATCAGGGCAACCCGATGAAAACTATCCCTTCATGGATGGAAAAAAAGGGGCTGCGGATGAAAAATATGTCACCTTGGCCACTGAGCTATACGAAAAACGAGACTATGCATTAGTCATTCGAACGCTCGATTTTTTTGATAAAGAAGCACCTAAAAGTATTCATAGAGTCGATATGCGTTTTCTTCGTGCAAATGCATTTTTAAAACTAGGGCTAAAAGAAAAAGCGAATGCAACATTTGAAGAAGTTCGAGAAAAAAATCCGGGAACACCAGCGGCGCTTGCTTCAGCACTGTATCTAGCCGTTGAAAAAATGAAGGAAGGGAACGATCTCCAAATAATCGATCGATTCCTATGGTTAGCAACACAATATCCTACGCATAAAAATGTTTGGGCATGGAGAATGATTGCAGCTGAATCACTTTATAAGATTAAGCAGTCGGATCGCGCCATTAAAGAATATGCATGGATAGCAGAAAACGCTCCGAGTGGAGAGGCGAGAGCAAGCGCTTCACTTCGTATTGGGGATGCATACTTAACTCGGAGTCAGTATGACCGAGCCTTAGCGGCGTACTTTGATTCGGCAAAGCAATTTCCTGATGAGTCGAAGCAGCTTCCATCGGCACAAATTAATCGAGGGGAATCTCTTTACTGGTTAGGTCAGCTCGATCGAGCGGAAGAGCAGTTCAGAGACTTCAATAATCGATTCCCGGGTCATCCTGCTGGATGGAGAGCCCTTTTACGCATCGCTGAAATTGAAGGACGGAGGCCAGGTCCAGAAGCCTCAAAGCGATCCCGAGATGGATTTTTAGAAGCGATCAATCGATTTCCATTCAGTCCAGGTGCTGTAATCGCTCGAATGAGACTGATTCCTTGTGATGATCATGCGGGATTTGATTCAAGAACGGCGAATGAATTTTTTAAATCACAAACTGAAAAATTCGATTCAAAAGGGGAAATAAGGCTCGATCGTTTTTCAGAGTTCAGAGCTCTGACAAGGGTCCGTTCGATGATTTTACTTAATGATCAAGTCGCAGCTCTCGATGCAGCGATTCGAGAACGGGAAGAAATTTCGAGGAAGAGCAGTACTTATAGTTGGCTTTTGGGAATGGAGCGGAAGTTATTCAGAAAACAAGTCATTGCACTTATGGATAATGGCAAAAAATTTGAGGCCGTTCAGTTTTATGACCGCTACGCTTCTAAAGTGAATCTCTCTGAGGACTTGCCTGAAGATATTACTCCTGAACGGCTTGCATTAGCAGATCCTGAATACTTGCTCCGACTATCAAGAGTTGCTTCTGAACTCAGTCTTGGTCGTACAGCAGAAAAAATTGCTAATCGGTATGATCATGAAGTGAAAGGGCTTGGTATTGTACGAGCATTAGCATCAACAGGAGTCGATTCGCGATTGAAGGTATCGGAAAGAGAATTTACAGACGCAAAAGCACTTTGGATTCTAGATCGAAAGAAAAATAGTGAATCCGTTCGCGAAAAACTTGCACAAGTTACAGATGAATCTCCCTTTGCATATCAAAAAGAAATCATTTTAGGTTTAATCGCTGAGTCAGATAAAAAATGGTCGACCGCCCTGTCTCATGCAGCCCGTGCTTCGATGTTACTGACACGAATGAGTCAGGAAGATTCACTTGATCAGATTGCAATCGATCAGTGGAGTGCGAACCTTCAGGAAAAAGGTGGTAATCTTCGATCCGCATTAGATCTTTACCGAAAACTACAAAAATCAAATCCTGCTAGTGAGGCTCGGGCAAAGGCCGAAGGAATTGGATTAAAGCCAATCGCTTCGAAGGAAAACTGGATACTCAGTGAAGCCGATATTTCTGAACGCTTAGGACGCTGGGGAGATGCAGCTGAAGCTTATGGCCGTGCGGTAAACGCTGGCCTCGGTGGAAATCGCGCACTTTATCAATACGCACTTTCACTCGAAAAGAGTGGAGATCAAGTTACGAAAGTCGAGGAGTTGCTAAAAAAAGCAGCTTCGAGTGAAAAAAATGACTTTTGGAAAGAGCTCGCCCGCAAAAAGCTTGCGGGCGCAAATGCCAAGGAGGGCAAAGCACTATGAGTGGAGTAACCATGGAAGGTAAGCTACCAGATACTATCATTACGAACGATCGCCAAATGAAAGAGATCATGAATCTGGCTAAAACTGTTGCACAAAGTAAGGCGACAGTTCTGATTCAAGGTGAGAGTGGAACGGGAAAAGAATTGATGGCGAGTTTAATTCACTCGGCATCGAATCGTGCAAATAAGCCGTTCATCGCTATTAACTGTGCCGCAATTCCTGAGAATCTTCTCGAAAGTGAGCTTTTTGGTTATGAGCGAGGTGCCTTTACAGGAGCGGTTGCTTCTAAAGCAGGAAAGTTTGAGCTAGCGACGGGAGGAACTCTGCTTCTAGATGAAATTTCAGAGATGGATATTCGTCTCCAAGCGAAACTCTTAAGAGTGATCCAAGAGAGTCAGGTGGATCGAATCGGTGGACGTAAACCTACTAATGTTGATGTTCGAATCATTGCTACCACAAACCGAAACCTTTCGGATTGTGTACGCGAAGGATCATTCCGAGAAGACCTTTTTTATCGACTGAATGTGGTTAATCTTACGATTCCTGCGCTTCGAGACCGTACGGGAGATGTGAAAATTTTAGCAGAAAGCTTCATTCGTTTTTACGCTGAGAAAAATGGAAAAGGACTTTCCGGAATTTCTCAGGAAGCTCTAGCTATTCTGGACATGCATACATGGCCAGGTAACGTTCGCGAACTTGAAAATGTTCTTGAGCGTGCAGTCATCACAGCACAGGGAATGCTGATTCAGTCGAAAGACATCGTCATAGAACGAAGAAACTTCTCTGAAACTCTGAATATCACCGCAAATGGTGGGCATGTGAGTTCGGATAAGAATCCTTGGTCACCGGGCGAAACTCTGAATGATATTGAGCGCATGGTAATTCTTCAGGCGCTTGAATATCACCAAGGGAATCGGACTCATACCGCTAAAGCACTTGCGATTTCTATTCGTACACTTCGTAATAAGCTCGCTGAGTACCGAGTTCTTGGAATTCAAGTATAAGAGTAGGAATAAATTACCGCATCGGCAGGAGTTGCCTACGCCCTCCAAGAACTCCTGCCGACGGTGACTTTCGAAAATATTCTTGATACACTGTAGCTAAGTAAACCGATCACTCAGGATGAGTGAGCGAGAGGATGATAGGATGTCAGTCTTCGATTCAACAATCCAAGGTCTCGATAATTCGATGGATTTACGTCTGATGAATCAGAACGTAATTTCTTCGAACATCGCGAACGCTGACACTCCAGGATACAAATCAAAAAAAGTAGAATTTGAAGGCGCTCTTCGTCAGGCTCTTGCTGTCGATGGAAATTTACCACTCGAAGGAAATAGTCCTGAACATATTGTCATTCAAGGAAACGGTCCGGTTACTGCCGCAGTTGCAGACGATACCAACGGTGTTGAATCCCTCGATGGAAATACCGTGAATCGTTCAGAAGAGATGGCAAAAATGGTTGAGAATCAGCTTCTGTATGATGCTGCTGCAGAAATGCTGAAGAAAAAACTCGGAATGCTTAAGTATTCAATTTCCGAAGGTGGAGGTAATCGCTAATGGACTTTTTTTCATCCATGCGTGTCAGTGCTAGTGGTTTAGAAGCGCAAACAAAACGAATGAATACGATTTCATCTAATATCGCTAATGCGGAAACGACCCAAGTCGAAGGGCAAGACGGTCCCTATAAGCGGAAAGATGCAATTTTTACTGCAACAACAGATAAAGAAAATTTTGGTGAAATTTTAAATAACCAACTCGATCAACAGATCCAAGGTGTTCTTGTCGAAGATATCCACGAAGACACTGCGCCTCCTCGTATGGTTTATAATCCTTCGCACCCCGATTCGAATGAAGAAGGTTATGTGGCAATGCCCAATGTAAACATGATCGAAGAGACGGCAAATATGATTTCTGCCCAGCGTTCGTATGAAGCAAACGTGACGGCGATGAACGCAGCAAAGGCGATGGCAGCGAAAGCATTAGAAATCGGTAAATAATTTTAACGAGAAATGAGGAGACAGGATGTCGAATCTTACGATTGAAAATATAGCCGGGTCCCTGAAAAGTGGAAACGTGAATGAACTCATGGGTCAGTCCCAGATTCATATGCCTACTGCCCCCGAAGGCCTAACGCTTCGTTCGATGGAACAGGAAGGCATGAAAGCTCCTGAGAGTACAGGGGATGTGGCTAAAGGATTTGGCCAGATGCTTTCAGAATCCTTAACGAAAGTGAATGAGTATCAACAGCAGGCTGATACCTCTATTAAAGAACTTGCCGCGGGCAGAACGAAAAATATTCACGAGACTATGCTCACAATTGAAAAGGCAGATACGAGCTTAAAGCTCATGATGCAGGTGAGAAATAAAGTTCTCGATGCTTATAAAGAAATCATGAGAATGCAAGTCTAGTGATTAAGGCATAAGCCTTTGTGATTTATATAAAAGTTTATGAATGAATGGAGATATAACGAGTGGAATTTTTTAATCGAATCATCAAACAAGTAACCGAATTTTTGAATGGGCAAAGTTCTCAGAAGAAAATTGCGATGGGTGTTACTGCCGTTGTGATCGCCGCTGGAGTTGCCGGACTTTTCATCTGGGCGAGTGATCGAACTTATGCCCCACTCATGACGAATTTAAGTCCTGAAGATTCAGCTAATATTCTTCGAGTTCTTCGAGATAAAAACATTCCCTTTAAAGTTGATGCAACCGGAAAAAATATTTCCGTATCCCCTGAAAGTATTGATCAGCTCAGGATGGAGCTTGCGATCATGGGAATGCCGCAAAGTTCAGTCGTGGGCTATGAGGTGTTTGATAAAAACAGCCTAGGTCAGACCACTTTTGTCCAAAAAGTAAATCAGAAACGCGCGCTTGAAGGTGAACTCATGCGTACGATTAATTCAATTCACGGAGTTAAAAGATCTCGCGTCCATCTTGCGATTCCACAGAAAGCAACTTTTGCTGAAGATCAGCGTAAGCCTTCTGCGTCTGTAGTGCTTGATATTGAACCAG
>JBGSHQ010000292.1:0-3169 GCA_041752095.1 Bdellovibrionia bacterium | reverse complement strand
GTTCCGAAGTAATCTTTATAGGAGTATCCATTCTGGCCGCAGTCGTAGGTCGTGGTGCATGTCCATGTTCCAGTGGCGAATGCCGAGCTACTAACGGAAAGTACGAGAAGTGTCGTTGTGATCATTTTATTTAATTTCATGAGTGCTCCTTTTTAAATTTATTATTCTGAAAAGCAAACCCAGCTTGCGGAGAGTTCGCATACGGGTGATCCTTCACGTGTTTCTGAAATTGAACGAGTTCCGAGTGAAAAATACTCAAAACCAAGTCCACTCTTTTCGCAGTCGTTAGCTGCGAGTTCTTTTAAAGTTGACTCCGCCTTTGCGCAGGCTTCATTTGGATTTGATGCGGTAATGGATCGAGTGGCATATCCGGGGCGTGAGACGATGACATAAAAGAATTCACGGCTCACTTCACAGCTTGCGATAGGAATTCCTGTTCCCCATTCCTTTCCGGTTTCATAGTTTCTGCTGATCAGTCGAGATCCGTAAGGGCGGTCTTGTTCGTGGTCTGTAGTACTCGCGCTATACTGTGACCAGTGTAAAAGAAGGCGTTCCGCTTCGGCGCAAGCAGCTTCAGCCGTTGCATCGTTACCCTTGAGTGTGAATTTTCTGCGGTCCTTATCGCGAAATTTTAATCGATTCGGGTGAAAATTTTCAAATTTCGAATCTAACGAGAGTCGTGTACGGCACTCGGTGTATCCGTTCGAAGTAAATCGCGCTTGGGATGGGTAAGAGAGATCTCTTATTTCAAGTGCCGAGTTTTCGGAAAGTGCGAGATCGAGTGCCTTACTCTGGGCATCGGCACATGCAAACATCGCATTCGTGTTCGCAAAGCTTCCTGTTGCTGGATAATCTTTGCTGTATCCTGGGGTCGAGAAAAATAAAGTGATTAAGAGCAGTCCTGTAGTTTTCATGCTTGTCTCCATTCAAGGACTACTAATCACCTCCCGTGGTTAAGTTGGATTCAGTATCGTCGACGGGATTGGGAAAGTGCTCCAGAACCGGAGCACTAAAAGCGTCGATGTACCTCTACCCGTAAAGCCTAGCTTGCTAATCGAGTGGGTCTTAGGTATCTCCGCGTCACTATGGTAAAAACTCCAGTAAAGACGACCCTGACACTAGTTTTACTATCTCTATGTTTTTCTTGGACTTTTCATTCTGGAGAAGCCGGTGAACGGATCGGTAATGGCGATCCAAGACGCCATCGGGCCCATCGGGCGATGCTCTATATTGCTGAAGTTCTGGATCTGAGTGATGTCACCCCGGTTCGCGTTCCAGGATTAGACTGGGTTGCAGGCCACCAGAGGTTCTTTCGTGAAGTGATCGAGAATTCTAAAGTTGTCTAGAATAGTAATCCGCCCCAAGGCAAACAGGGGTGTTTAACTTTAAGTCCTATTCGCCGCGAGGGGACCCTTTTCCAATTCGCATACGGATGGTGTTGGTCGGAAGCGGCTGAGGATTATTATGTGGATGAAATTCTTAAGCGTCTTTTTTATCCCTATTCTAATGATGAGGAACTCCGCGAGCGAATTGCGGCTATTCATGCCGTCGCTGATCATCGACGTAAAAAAATTCTTGACGAGTATAAGGACGATCACTGTGCGTATCGACGATTTCCAATTCCGGTAAATGAGTTAAAGAATCTCTCCGCGATGGAATCTCGAATGATAGAGGCCCGGAAATGGGCTGTGGACGCGATTCAGCGTGATACGATCAGTGTTTATGAGTTTTACGACCGTAAAACTTATGGAAACGTCGCTCGTTTAATGAAGGCACGTGGAAGTGAACTTCTTCATGAGTTAAAAACCTCACCGGTTACTTGGGACTCTAAAGAGTATATCTGTGCAAACACCGAAGCAACTCCAGGTTCCCCGATCCATTTTTCACTCGGTGGATGCCGCGAGATTAGAACAGGTCGTGACCTTTCATGGATGCTGATTCACGAAGCCGTCCACCATCTGGGTATCGAAGACGAATCGATCGCCGATGCGGTCGCGAATGGATACACCTCTGAGTGCTGGTGGTTTCAGATTAATTAATACTGCCGATTCATCCGGACCGCTTACTTCAAGCGAAGCAAGCGATCCGGAGATTTCAGGATCAATTATCAGAACTTCTCGAGCACGAAGATGCCACGGAAGTGTACCAACTCAACATTCAGCTTTTCCCGATTACTAGAAAAGTCGACGAAACTTAATAGCATGTGTAATGCGCGCTTAACCGCTGCAGTAGCAGGAAGCAGAGCCGGCACAACTCGCTGACATGCAAATTGGATTTTGAGGGTATTCACAACGGATCGCACAGCCACTGTACTTGACCCATGGCCCGCGAGTTGTGTCGCCGCGACAGGAGCTTCCGCTATAGCCGGATGCTGTGCACATCGATGAAGTATCTTCTACTTCAACAGACATCGAAGAATTTTCTTCAGCAAAAGCAATCGAAGTCAGGGTAATCATGGACGTCACCAAGGCCAGCGTAAGAATTTTATTTTGCATAAGACTTCTCATTGAATTGAATCCCCTTTGGTTAATTTCGTATCAAGTTAATCCATTTTTCTTCATTCGCAGGCTCTGCGACCAGAAGGAGTAGTGATAAATTTAAAAACAGCATGATAACATTTCCGAATTTAAACTCTATAGGTTCCAAGAACCCGGATGCTCGCATTCGCCGCGACCATCGACATCTCTGTATCCAGTTTTAAATTGTCCCTTCACAAGCCAACGCCGACTACGATCGGGTTGAGGAAAGTAGATTGACATTAAGAATTGCCGCAATTCATCCCCGCGAAAAAAAGTTGTATCCGTGTGATTGATATAAGTGTCGACATTGTTCCCGCCGATGAAATCCTCGGAATATTGAAGAGGGATGCTCTCGATGAGTACCGGAGACCCTCCGGAAACATCGAATTGATCAACGGCCGTGCGATCCGAACGAGTCTTGAATATTTGCCCGAAAAATGGACCCGACTTATTCATGGTTTCGCAAGTCATGAAATATTTCTGCTCTACCGGGACCGAAGTCGTGCGATTGGAAATGCGGTATTCGCAAGAAGAACCGTCGACCTCCACTCGTCGCTTTCCCGTCGCGTAGTTTTCCAAAACAATCTCAGAAATCGCCCCATTCTCGCCGTTAAAACCATAGTAAGAGTTTTCTTTTTTGATCCATTGGG
>JBGSHQ010000291.1:0-5258 GCA_041752095.1 Bdellovibrionia bacterium | reverse complement strand
GGTCGGAAAGGATTTCGCCATTGACGTTCAGCGCGATATGTTTCATCTCGAAAATAAGGTACTCCAAATCTAAGAATGCTGGAAGCAAACGAATCCCTTTTACCGAAATCTGCTAAAAAGGCTGGCCGTGAATGGCTTGAGGTCGTCTGTATTGGTACGGAAGACCACCCACTCGATGAACTTGTTCGATTACTCGACACGCTCGGCACGCGGGTGGCTGGAAGCGTCATCGCTTCCACTCGGAAGATCAGTCCCGCGACTTATATTACGCAGGGAAAGCTCGAAGCCGCTAAAAAGCTTGTCGAAGATACGGATGCCGACGGAGTGATCGTGGATGTCGAACTTTCGCCGAATCAACTTCGGAACATGGAAGCCTTCATCGGCTGCCCGATCATTGATCGGCCCGGAGTGATTATTGAGATTTTTTCTCAACACGCGCGGACGAAGGAATCGAAAACGCAGGTTGAACTCGCAAGACTCGAATATATCCTGCCACGCCTGGCTCACCTCTGGTCTCACTTCGAAAGACAGCGCGGTGGAGGAACCGGGAACCGCGGGATGGGTGAGAAGCAGATTGAGGTCGATCGCAGGCTTGTAAAAGATCGCATGGGCATCCTGCGCGGACGATTAAAAGAAATCGAGAAAGAACGCCAAATTCAGCGCGCGAAACGTAAAGAAGTTCTGAAGGTTGCGCTCGTGGGTTATACGAACGCGGGTAAGTCGACCCTCTTAAATGCGCTTACTCGTTCGAAAGTTTTAGCGGAAGATAAACTTTTCGCGACGCTTGATTCGTCTGTTCGCATGCTCACTCCCGATTCTCATCCACCGATCGTGGCAGTGGATACGGTGGGATTCGTTTCACGACTGCCACCCGAGCTCGTTGCTTCGTTTCGTTCGACTCTAGAAGAACTTCACGAAGCGGATTTACTCGTTCATGTCGTCGATGGATCGAGTCCGACCGCGCGTGAAGAAGTCGAGATCACGATTCAGGTGATGAAAGAACTCGACGTGGAAACGAAACCGCGCATCACGGTGATGAATAAGATGGATCTTCTTCGGGCCGATACGCAAGGGGGGGCAAGTGTTCTGGCCCAGTCTTTAGCACGGAGAAATCTCGCCCGCATCGCCGCTCCTGGATCGTTTTCGATTTCTGCGCTGAATCCTGAAGAAGTCGCGCGACTTCGTGAAGTGATCATCGAACATTTTAGGGCGAAGCTCGAGACGTTCGAAGTCGTCGTTCCCTATTCCGAAAGTCGATTAGAGGCGCTCATTCATAAGCACGGGAGTGTCGACCATTTAAAGCACATCGAAAAAGGAACGTTTATGAAGGTGCGAATGGATGCGGCTTGGGCGAAGAAGCTCGGGCTTGATAAGTACCGGACCTAATCGCGGACGTAGATTTTATAGCGACTGGAGAGCGTGGCGTCGGAATAGACTCGGATTTGGTTAGATACCTTTTTGTAAATTCCTTCAGCCACGAGGATCTGGCCTTTAGAGTCAAGACCCACCGGAATAGCAACGTGACCGTGGTTTTTTCCCTTAGGGGGGTCACGCTGGATGGCGACGTCGAATGCTTTTCCTTCGGTGAACCATTTACGGATTTCTGCAACTGATGCCCTTCTCCAGCCTGTTTTATCGAAATACTCGGTGTCGAATTTTGCTGCCATGTGAAAAAGTGGAACTTTAGTTGCTCCGGATTTGTACAGAGCGGTCGAAAGGAAAAAATTACAAGCTCGCGCTTTAACGTCGAGAATATCGGATTGAATTTTTAAGTAATCGTGCGAATTCATGCTTCCAAGTTCTGCAGCTATTTCTGAAAGACGAAACTTACTGGACCGAGGGATGTCTGTAACTCGGCCTTCGAATGCCTCGGATGTCGCTTCGCCTTCTTCGTCTAATTCATCGCCCGCAGATGCATTCGATTCGATTTTTGGCTCTGGCTTCGGTTCTGACTTTTTTTCTTTCGGCTCCGCTGGAACTGGAAATGGAAGCGGTACCGGTGCCGGAGCTGGAGCTGGAATAGGTACGGGTTTTACTTCTGGCTTCGGCTCTGGTTTTGGCTCTAACTTAACTTCAGGCTTTTTTTCTTTCGGTGCAGCTGGAACTGGAAATGGAAGGGGTGCCGGTGCAGGTGCTGGAATAGGTACGGGTTTTACTTCTGGCTTCGGCTCTGGTTTATTTTCTTTCGGTTCCACTGGAACTGGAAATGGAGCGGGTTCTTCACTCGGAATCGACTTTTTTGTTTCTTCAGATTTTTTATTCCGGTCTTCTCGCGCTTTCTGAACAGCACGTTTAAACTCTTCGATCGTGACTTCACCTTCTGGAATTGCATTAGGTGTTTCAGCTAGTAATTCTTCATCTTCGATCGTTTCTGGATCTACAGGGTCAGTGTCAGGAGCGATCGGAGTATTTGGAGAGGATCTCACTGGATTTTCGACATAGACGGTGGGGCGTGATCCGGGCTTTCCACACGCCGATAGAAAAAATAACGACACACAAACCGTGGCGGCAGTGAGGGACTTCAGTGTTCGTCTGAAAAGGTTCTGGGGGAAAACCATGGGTGGTTTATATCGCAGCGTGTCACAAATGTCACTCTTAAAGTGCCTGACAAAAAGTGCTTTAATTACAATGAATTGAGCATGAATTACTCCGAGTCGTCCCCATTCGACGACTTCCCAATCGGAAATTCATCACTCGGACAAGGTTTCTGATCACCTGAATAGGCGTTGTAGCACATACCCTTGTCGTTCCAAACGGTCATGAACTGAAGGTTTCGCCCGTTTTCTGGAAACTGTCCTAGACCTGGAAATGAATAACTCCGCTGTTGGATTTCACGGGGTTTATCCAAATTGCCCATACCACCCATAAAAATCTTGTTTCCGTCTTTCAAAATCTTACTGATTTTATTAATTCGTCTGAAACAATCTTCCTTATCTAGAATAGTCCCTTGGCTGACAGTCAAAACTGTTTTTTCCTCATCCAGGACATACATTGAAAATAGATGCGCCTCTTTTATGTCCCCGGAATAGTCCATAAGACGGTAACACTCAAGAATGACTCTGTCCTGAGTCACCAAGATCTGAGTTTTCCATTCTTCTTGGCGGTCAATTTTATAAGAAGATGAAGAACAGCCCACCAAAACAACTAAACTCAAGAAAAAAAGATTATTTATTTTTAAGCTTGTCCCTTTAAGCCGTCTTGGATGGCGATCTCTTATAGTAATACCTGTGGGATTTTTTAGAATGACTGGAAGATGCATCAGATGTTCACGAACAATGACAATCTTTTTCTGTTCTTTTGTTGCCATATTTTACATTAAAACTCGATGGTTTATAAAATTCCACTCCGAAAGTCTGAATCGCGGAGAACTGATTACACGATCGACAAAGGAGTCGGAGATTCTCGAGTGTATTAATTCCACCTCGAGCGACCGGAATCACATGGTCGATCTCGAGCGCGTGGTGAGAGCCACAGTTCACGCACCGACTCTGATCGCGCTGCCATACTTCTCGGCGAAGTGGAGCTGGGATGGGGGCGCGAGTAGCGCGGGGTACTTGTGATTCGGTTGGTACTCTTGTTTTGCGGGGTAAGCAAGATTCGCGCGGCATTCGTGGTTCAAGTTGTTCGCGATGTGAACGCGGTTCGTGACGCTTTCGGCCGATATCAACCCCGGCCTCTTGCAACATTTTTTCGCTATCACGGCCTCGATTTAGATCTGAGGTTTTGTCAGAGTCGGTGACACCGTTACTGTTAATGATACTGATTTTTACTTTCACCCGCGACTTAACCTCACGCGCCGGATGATTTTTCGTTATCCATTCTTTCAGGAGGAGTTTAAGTACCGCCTCACTCTCTCCCCCAGATTTATGGGCTGCGAGTCCTTTTACTTCGTTCCAGAGTTTTTCGGTCTCTTCATCGAGTTCGAAAACGAGTTTTACTTTTAGCTTCTCGCCTTTTACTTCTGCGAGTAATCCATCGACCTCACGTGAAGTCCGATTTTCCATGGAGCGAAAGAGTTCAATTTTTTCTTCAGGGGTCTTCAATACCCCAGATCTTTTTTCCTGGCGAAGATGGGTTTGGACTTTTGAAACAGACGAAACAGAAAGTGTTCCCGATTCGATCATCGGTTTAAGTTCCGGAAGATCTTTGAGTGCCCGCATGGCTTGGATGCGCTGATAGGCCTGAGAGTCACTAAAACCCAGTTCGCGCACGCAGTAAGTAAATAATCCATCGTACTTAAGAACCGCATATGCGCGATTCACTTCGATTTGGTAAAGTCAATCCAAAATTTCAACGCCGATTCTGCGTTCTTCAGTAACGAGTTTTTTAATCCGGGAAAATAAAGCTTCGTGTTTCATTTAAACTGCATAGCATGCGATTTTTCAGGCCTCTCCGTGCTCCAAGATCACGCGAATCGTGCGATAGAAAATAAAAATCACTCGGGCTTTAGAATCGTACGCTAGGACCGCCGCTAGCGCGCGTGAAGTGAAATTTGATTTGCGTTATCCAGCCGCAAAGAATTTACGTGCGATAAGTCGTCAATAAAAAAAATTGAACATTTGATAAATTTCGCACTGATAAATTTGAAGATATAAAATTTAAAGCCATAAAATTACAAACCAATAAACCCAAGTGGTAAACTTTCGAAGTCAAAATTTTTCATCTTTTTCTACCAAGTGATTGAAGATTCGACACAGATTCATCACTTTCCCAAGGAACTTTCCCTTGGCTGCACCAAGAACTAACCCACTCCCGGATGAAAAACCCGCTCGAAATCCCAGCCCTCATCTCCCCGAGCAAAGACCGCTCGAATTTCATCGCGGTGGTAGAGAACGACCCGAGATGAATCCTTCGGAAGTCGTGGCATCAACCCGTCGATCACAGTTTTAAGTCCATGAATAATAGTAAGAGACTCTGCATCTGAAATTTCTAAGCCGGGGATTTTTTCGCGTAGGCATTTTGCGAAAGGAATAAAAGCAGAACCGAGTTCCATCCAATTAGGAGTGGCTTCGAGAGTTGTGAGAGTGACGGCGTTCGATACACTAAATGGCCCTGCTGAAGTCCTTCGTAATTTAGAAAGGTGAGCAAGCGACCCCGCACGCGAAGCAAAATCCTCCGCAAGCGTTCGGATATAGGTTCCTGCAGAAACACGCGCCGAAATTTGGGCGCGTTGAATACCCCCGGATAATGGAGTACCAGCGGTTAGGGTGGTCTGGCTTACGCTATCCACACTCCCAATAGAAAACTCTCGGACTTCA
>JBGSHQ010000290.1:0-23149 GCA_041752095.1 Bdellovibrionia bacterium | reverse complement strand
CGTCCGAGAGTGAGGAGAGCAGAAGCCATCACAGCACCCGAGTGTCCGGCGCTAACGAATGCGTCCGGGGATCCGGTTCCCGCCTTATAGGCCGACCAGCTTTCGTAAGCGAGCCGGGTGCCGACGTTAATCGGAGCGTTCGGTTTACTCCTGATGGCCTTAATTTTATCTTCCATCTCGATGTTTTCGGGAGCGTGGATGAGTTCGACTTCTTTACCCACATGCTTCGCGATGGGATGCTTTTTAATTTTCGCTTCATCGCCTAATAGGACAAGCGGATAACGAAGGTCTTTTAGCGCTGAGAGCGCACCGTCTAAAATCGCTTTGGGAGCGTGATCGCCTCCCATGACGTCGAGCAGTAGGCGTGACATGGACTTAAAGACTTAGCAAAGGGGGGCTAAAAGACAAAGAAAATTAGGGCATTATGCAGGTTTTTAGATCACTATCCTCATCACGACGATAGAGACACGTTAAGCTGAAGTACTGAAGAAAAAAAAACGAGGACCCACCTGCGGGGCCCTCGTTTTTAAGTCAACGAGTCGGGAATTTATCGGCGACCGTGTGAGAGCAGCCAGCGATAAAGCTCTGGATTACGATACATCGGAGCCCAAGGCGTTCCGTGGCCGGATCCCGGCCATTCGCTCAGTAAGTAAGGCGGATCGATGTCATTTCCGTCGACCTGAGTCACCATGCCCGGGAGCCAGACATACTTTTTAATAGTTGTGTCGTAATAGGCTGTCGATAGACTGCCCGGAAATGGATAGGTCGTGAAGCTGAATTTTGGAAACAGCCTTTTCCAAACTGCCGTGATGATATTGAAACTATTGGCACCGCCGTAAGTAAAGGCGCTGTCGTCTTTGGAAGTGCCCACCCACATGGCGACACCATCATCGATTAGACGCTGAGGAGTCGCGGCATTCTTAAAGCTGCCGTTCGTGCTCAGCGGAACCGCCGCCGCTGGAATGAGCGCGTTCGGATTGGCAGCATAATTATCGAGGTAGTTCACCGTGCTGCCACCACCGGCCGAGATGCCCGTGATGTAGAACCGGTCGCGGTCGAGCCCGTAGTGATTCATTGCAAAGTTCACGAAGTTAAATAACTCACCTCGATCGATCCGGCAGTAGCTCGTTTGGTGCGGTTGCAGAACCACCATGTTCACCATTGACATAGGAATGGTGTTATTTTTCAGTTCACGAATCGGACCATTCCCCGTGAACACGGCGTTTGAAAGCGTTCCGTTGTTCTCACCGATTCCATGTAAAAAGATGAGGAATGGGAAATTTCCGTTTTTCGAATAACCGGGGGGTAGGTACTCGCCCCATCCGCAAGTGGTGCCAATCGCTCCGGTCTTATCAATCTCACGAAGAGTAATGGTCCCGGAGCCGGTTGGACTCGGGGTTGGACTCGGGGTTGGCGAAGGAGCTGCGCTCGAGACATCTAAGCCAAGAGCGTTGATGTAGTAGAAACCGCTCGAGTTCGTGTTACACGCAATACATCCAGCGCTCGCGGCGCGACCTTTGGAAAGCGAGATTAAGATTTCTCCGCTACTACTCGGTTGAATATTCGTGATTGTTACAAAATTCGAGGTGTTATTAGCTGCGTCGAGATAAACTGTTCCGAGTACACTACTCCCTGTGATCCTATACGCAGTCTCACGTTTGTCAGTGACGCCCATCCGGGAAGCGAAGATCCATAAATTGTACCTTGAAGCCGGATTCAATCCCCGAAGGGCGAGCTGGGCGTTGGGATTTGAGTTCGAACCGTACATAGAATCTTGAGAGGCAGTCGACACTAAGCCCAGTGAAGCATTGGGAGTGGTCGTCCCATTGCTGTTCGCGTTTTCGAATCGCTGCAGAACCGAAATCGAGAACGGCGTTGAATTCCCTGTCGAATCGATGAGATTCGCGATCGAACTTATGGCTGGAGTTACGTTATTATAGTTCGGACCACTAGTCGTGTATGAAGCGCCGAAATCCACATATACACTTGGCCCAGCATCAGCTGATAGAGAATATGTACTCATGACTAAAAGTACCGCTTTTATGATCGATTTCATATGAACTCTCCAAGATTGCATCAAACGAACAAAAATAGGAGCTAGATCTTTAGTTGATTATGTCTGCTCGGCGCTCAAAAAATAATATGTCAAATAAGACGCACGCGCGAATTGCCCTATACCCTTGAAAGGCGTACCGAAGGTGGCTGTGGGAGTTATGAGGTGGGTCCTCGTTGACTTAAACTTAAAATCAATTCTAGATCGAATAAAGTCGTTTCAGATAATTGAGGATAAGCGTACGTCGATCTCGATGATTCGGGTGTGCGTCCGCTCCGCGCGACATTAGGGGGGCATGGAATATCGGCAGATCCAGACGATTTAGGTGCCCTTTTTGGTGCTCGACGTGCACTTCCTGCTGATTAGTCAGAACAAAAAAATAAATCTTCAGAAAAATCGATGCCTATTTCCAGGCACACCTTAATCTGTAGCGATAATTGCTTCTTTTATATCAGGTGGTTCTACCACTAACATTGGCTCATTTCTCGAAGCAGTCGATCGCCCAGTCGAATGGGGTGGGATTGAAACTTCGGATGTACTTGAAAAAAGGCAAACAACTGTAAAGGTAACGATAGCCGTTACGAGTGCGTAAACTTTTAAACTCATCTAAACCCCCATCATTCTTTAAGCAACCCGTGGGCCAGAAATGGGGTTTGTAAGTCATCGGTATTAGGTCGGTATCAGACGCGACACATGTTAAAACTTTAACTTCGGCTGAAAGTTAGACAGTGGCCTTCGATCAGATTTAAGCGATCGATACACAGTCAAATGACTACCGGTACCGATTAAATATTTAGTTTCAGTTATGGAAAAGGATTCTTTCCAGTTTTATTTTTTGAAGCGTTAGAATTTATCCAAACTTTGGAGATTCTATGCGTTCAAAAATCGGTGTTGCTGTATTTTTTTTATCGTTTTGTTTTTCAAGTCTAGCCACCGCATCTCCTATGAAGGTGATGACTTTTAACGTGATGTGCGACTTTTGTGATGGAAAAAAAGAATACGGAACCTTTAAGGAACGTATCCCGTTCATTGCTGATACGATAAATCGGCATGAACCGGACTTAGTGAGTTTACAAGAAATTCGATCCCGCATTCAGTTAAAAAAAATATTACGGAAACTAAAAATAAAATATCGTGCAGTTTATTCACAAGGGATGTTTTTAAGTTACCCTGATGCGACTCTACTCGTTCGGACTGATCGATTTAGTGTCACCGAAGAATGGGGCGGTTTTTTAGGGAAAAACTGGCCAAGTTTCAGTTTTGGCTGGGCAGCAGCTTTCCCAAGACGGTTACAGTTTGCAAAGATTTTAGATCACTGGAATGGGACCCACTTCATCTTTGCTGGAACTCACTTCGATAATAACCGTAAGAACAAGGAACCGAGTGCTGAACTCGCGGTAAAGCTTTTCGCAGAAGAAACTCTTCCGATTCTCTTTGCTGGTGATATGAATTTAAACCCAACGTCTCCTGGGTACACGGTCCTCAGTTCTTCACTCCGAGATAGTTTCAGCGAAGCGGGGAACCCGATATTCTTTTCGAATAGTGGAACTATTCATCCGAACGAAGCCTGTATGGACGCAGTGACTCAGGTATTTCCCGCCTGCCGAATCGATCATCTCTTTTTATCGAAGAACGCGCCCTGGAAAATTCGTTCGTGGGGAGTGGATCTCTATCGATATCGCACTGGAAGAAGTTTTACCTCGGATCATCGGGCGGTCATTGTCGAACTAGGATTCTGAAAGACGTCAAAAAATAACGTAAACTACTCAGGCTTCCGAGCGCTCGAAACCGGAATCTTCACATTCTTTAAAACCGCAAAAGGATTCTTCCCCGTAATTTTTGCACAAGCGCAGCGTCCGACATTTAAGTCCGCGCCGCAGTTTGCACAAATGCCCTTACACTCTTCCTTACAGAGTGGCTGAAAGGGAATGCGAAGCTGGACTTGTTCGGTGAGAACGACTGGGAGATCCAGGTACTCCTCAGCGATATAAGTAATCTCGAGATCCGCTGAAGATTCGGTTCCTTCACTCGCATTAAAATCATGCGCGTGGCGAGCATGGCCTTTATTCTGACCACGAGGATTTAGGTTTTTATCGAGGTAGGAAATTCCGGCCATTTCTTTATCTTTACAGTAGAGCGCCGTGAAATGTTCACGCACTGGAAAAAAGAACGGGCTCGCACAACGGGAGCAGAGGAGTTGCACGGTCGTGTTGATGTCGCCCGATACGACGATCACATCGTCGACGTTCCGGAGATTAAATTCGACTTGGGTCGGGCGGAGTGGCGGGGCGACGCGCGCGGAAGCAGGGCGGAGTGATTCGGCCGAACCCGGAACATCTTCAGGCTTCTCATCAAGCGCAGTGATCGATTTAGCCACCCACGCGTCAGCTTCAGTCGCGGTGTACTCGCTATCGGTATCTTTAATTTCGTGGAGGTAAATTCTCATAATGCCAGACGCATAGGATTATCGGCTCTGCGCTTTTATTTCAAGTGAAGCTTCACGCTTCCATTGCCGCGAACTTCCCATTCGACGGGAAATCGTTTTAGGAGCTTCGATTGTGCGGGTTTCTTCATAAAAATCGCGTCGAGCGCGAGGGAGTGAATGCGAAAGAGATGCTGCTTTAAGAGTTTTTCAGCTGGGGTCTTCTTTCGTTTCGCCTCCCGCTCGATCCAGGCGCGGAAGGACTCGGGAAGAAGAAAGCCACCACCGGCGAGAGCGCCATTTTCAAGCCGGCTTGCTCCGTCTTTTAAACGGCACTGGAGATCGCCGAACGAGTGAAAGTGGGAGCCGTCTGTACAAGCCGATGGAGCTGCGTCGCTGACGAAAAAGGTGCCCTTCTCGTGGAGCGAAAGCGTCCAATCGATAATCCCAGCTGCGACATGGACCTCATCAGGAATGAGTTCGACGTAGACCCCTTTTCGACCCAGTGCTGCACCTAGAACACCGGGTTCGCGGTGGTGGTAACTCAGCGCATTCCAGGCGTGGGTGACGCCAGAGAAGCCGGCCTTGAAAGCAGTCTCTGCTTGGGCCTTCGTACAGCGAGTATGGCCGATCGAAAGTCGCACTCGATTCGTGCGGGCCCATTTACCGACAGTGGCGAGAGTGGGCGCGTCGAGGGTTTCAGGCGCGATCGTAAGAATATGGAGGGTTTTTCTGGAAAGCTCCCAAAGTTTTTCAAGCTCGGTCATCGTGAGTTTACGAAGGATTCCAGGTGGATGCGCGCCTCGGGCTTCGGGATTAATGAATGGGCCTTCAAGATGAATTCCTAGTGGCTTAGCGCCAGGCGCCGAATCCGAGCGAATCCATGCGCCGAGTCGTTCGACGGTGGCCGCGAGATCGTTCACTCCCGCCGATAACGTGGTGGCAGAAAATCCGGCAACGCCGTGCTTTTTTAGTTCATGAGAGAGGTGATCGAGTTCTTTGGCGGTCGCACGCATGAGGTCAACGCCAAAAGCACCGTGGAAGTGTAAGTCAATGGCTCCGTAACTCTTGACGCGTTTAGTAGGGCGTGGCACTTACCTAAGTTACCAATCTAGATAGAGTTTAGCTAGGAACACTATGGCGAAAAAATCAGCACCCGCGAAATCAAAAGTAAAACCGTCCGCTAAGAAAGCAGCATCTGTGAAGCCCATGAAAAAGGTTGCTGTAAAAGCGAAAGCTCCTGTTAAGTCGGGAGCGAAAAAAGACGTTAAGCCTTCAGCGATGAAAAAAACTGAAGTCAAGGCGGCGGTAGTAAAAACTACTGCGGCTAAAAGTTTAAAGAACGTCCCAGCATTGAAAGGGAAAGCCGCAGCTCCAGCTAAAGCAGTCCCAGCTCCAGTTGTTAAAGGAGCAAAAGGAAAAGCAGTCACGCTGAATGTAAAAGCGGCCGCTGCACCCGCACCTGTTGCTAAGCCGCTCAGAAAGCCACTGACGAAAGCACCTAAAGGAAAAAAAGCGCCACGCGTGGCAGCTCCGAAAAACTACGAATCTATGTGTCGTGAAATCGCGTGTGAAAGTCATCACACGACGTCGGGATACTGCCGACTTCACTACATTAAGAATTGGAAAAAGATTAAGCGTAAGGAACTCATCCTTCGCGAGAAAAAACTGAACCAGTATATTGAAGAACTGGTTTCGAAATATCCGGATAAGTATATCGAAGCGATTAAGAACGACCTGACGGACGAAAACGCTTTCTCAAAAGTGATTTACGATCTCGAACTCGATGAGAACGTCGATGATATCCCGTCTGAGGACGATACCGATGAAGCGGTCATCGAGAATATCAAAGGCGGCTTTGATGATTCAGACTCGGATTTTTAATCGTTCTGCTGACCTAAACCTTTAGAGGTTTTCGAATCAGATTTTACTTCTTCCCCGAAGCTCCCGATGGGTCCCTTTTCGCCTTCCTTAGCCACTCGAGTGCTTTCTTTATCGATGGCGGGCGATCGATTCACGCCAGTCTTTTTTTTAGGTAAAAAAACCTTCGTAGGTTCGGAAGCTAATGATCCTGTGAGCCCTGAGATGAAATAAGAAATGGAAAAAAGAATAAAATATTTCATTCTCTAAAACCGATTCGCATCAAAAGGTTTTGGATCGAAGATCGGAGTTTGTTTCGTAATGAGGTCCGCAGCCAGTCTTCCGCTTCCCATGGCCGACTGAAGGCCTAACATCTGGTGGCCCGTAGCGATGAAGAGGTTTGAATATTTTTTCGTATAACCGATTAAAGGAACACCGTCGGGTGAGCAGGGGCGCAGTCCACGCCAGAGTTCGGTGTACTGAAAGTCCTGGGGAATATTTAGAAACTCGCGTGCACCCTTAACGATGGCATTAATTCTGCGAGGGCTGATCGAGTAATCGTTATTCACGAGTTCGAGGGTTCCCGCGAGGCGAATCGTTCCGTTCCGGGGAGTGACCGCGACCTTCTTTTCGACGAGCATCATCGATCGCTGGGGATTCGGTGTGAGGGGTTTAGTGATAAACGCGTATCCTTTTCCACCTAAAATCGGAATATTGAGGCCGAGCATTCGACCGACACCCGTCGACCAGGATCCGGTAGCGAAGATATACTGATCCGCTCTAAGAATTCCCTTAGTCGTACGGATCGAAATTACTTTTCCATTATTCGTTTCGCAGTCGATGAGTTCATGACCGCTAATAATGTTCGCACCGTGTTTTATAGCCCCTGCGGTGAGCGCACGAACGACTTCGAGGGGTTCGGCCTGGGCTTCATCGGGAAAGAAAACTCCGCCTTTTACGGCTCCGGTAATAGCCGGCTCGAATGCTTTCAGTTCTTCGGCGCCTAGACTTTTTCCCGCAACTCCGTGAGTGGCGACAAGATTCATTTCCTGCCGTGCGTAGTTCCATCCATCCATCGTGTTAGCGGCCATAAGAAGACCACTTTTCTTAAACTGAATGTCGTGGCCCGTTTCGGCGGATAACTTCGAATAAGCGTCGAGGCTGTATTTCGATATTTCGGTGAGTGCGGTTACCGACCGAAG
Source organism: Bdellovibrionia bacterium (assembly GCA_041752095.1). Lineage (GTDB taxonomy): Bacteria > Bdellovibrionota > UBA1018 > UBA1018 > UBA1018 > JACMQW01. The sequence goes on along the minus strand of JBGSHQ010000290.1, from coordinate 15,612 downwards.
CATTTTCTTTTCCGTCATATTAAAAAGAAAACGCGTGAGCCAGGAAACGAGAAGCCAGCTCGGACGAGGCTGGATGTAGAGTGGGCTCTCAGGGTTCGTCATCCACTTGATGGATTTTAAAAGCATGCCTGGCATCGGGAGTGGCATCGAGAAGCAGGGGGTAAGCCAGCCTGCGTTTCCATACGAGCACCCAAATCCAGGTTCATTTTTATCGATGACGGTGACTTTTATTCCGCGCTTTGCGAGTTCATAAGCGCAGGACATTCCGATAACGCCACCGCCGACGATAATGAGGTCAGAATCTTTATTCATGACACAATTTTAGCCACAGGGGTGAAAGGTGAGAAAGAGAAAGTTAAGCGAAAACTAAACAAATTAGTCGGAGTACGTCCCTATGAGTCACAATTATGAGGCACAGTGATCGTTCTGGACGATGAATTCTCTCTTAAAGCGGCCAGTATTGCCCTTGATATCTCTTGCTTTGATCCGGATTTCGTAACGGCCGTCCGGGAAAGTTCGATTTCCGTGAACATCGCATTCAGCGGTATTCCAGGGTCCAAGAAAAGGTTTAAACCAGCTTCGAGCTTCAGGTGTGAGTTTGTCAGTTTTCGAGGTGAGAGAGTAAGGGAAGCCACGCCCATAAGATTTAGGCCCATAAGATTTAGAACGATAAATCGCGTTGCCTAGAAAGGGTTCATAGCCATCAAACTCTAAAAAGTTTTCGCACTTAAGATTACCGTTAATATTGATAAAGGGATTAGATTTTGAATCAAACAGTAGAGTAGAAAATACTAATTTATGATTTTTTCCCATTTCAAGAATCGAGAATTCTACCCGATTCGGAGGATAGTCGAGGTCCATGCCATCGATACGGTCATAAATATTTGCGGTGAGTTCCACTTTTCCTGAAACCGTATCGCGAGAGTGCATGGGTGTGATTTCTAGATTTTCGATAATAGGGGAGTGTGTATCTTCATAATCTAGCGTGAGTAATGGATTCAGTTTGACTCGTGCTTTACAATCCGCAACTCCGAAATGAAGATGCGAAGGTATATTAAGGTGCTTCGCGAGTGAGCCTAAAAACGTACCCTTTTCGACAAAGGTGCCTTCAGGCGATTCAGCTCCCTTTCGGATCCCTATAGGAATCGATGTCGGATCGAGGTGCGTATAGTAAGTGAGGATGCCGTCTCCGCGAAGAATCTGAAGTGTCGTGATCCATTTGTCTCCCTGAAGGTCATTTTTAGGGTGAGTAGGAAACTTGAGAACTCCCTCATGAACACTGTATGCAGATGTGTTCGGTGATTGGAAAAGATCGACTGCCCCAAGATGCAGACTCGGGATATTCCAAAAAAAGGTATTCGGTGTCACTGGAAGATTTCCAAAATGAGTAAACGTCTTATTTCCGAAGGGGTTCCAAGGACCGAGCGATTCGCCGGCCTGTGTACCGAACGAAAAAAGAAGGAGTCCAGTGAGGAGGACTCTAAAAAAAGCTTTTTCTATAAGTCGGTGGGGGTTCATTTACGCACTAAATAGCGAAAATCATGCCGTTTTAATAACGAACCTCCATCATTCAGAGGCTGAATTAGGGGGTGTTCGTGCTCAAAGCGCGAGGGGGTGTCTAAACTTTGGTCACCTCAGATTAATGAACCGACCCACCGTCTGGATTACCCTTTTTAGCCTTCGATCCAGTGACGAAAAGCTCCTTCGTTTCTTCTTCATACTCATCTTCTTCGGAATGAAGTTCGGGGTCATTTTCGGCGAGCCACTTATCAGCCATTTCATCTAAGTTCGGGTTCGACTTATCGACTAAGATCCACACGCGGTGATTTTCAAAGTCGATCTTCGTCCACTCCAGTGGAATGTCTTTTAGTGCAGAGAGTGAGCCTCCCGCGAGTTTTTCTACAGCTTCAGGTTTATCCGTATCGAGGAGCATTCCGAAAATGCTCCCGCACGCATCCACGCAGATATTTAATACATCCTGAGCCGTAGGGCTTGATGCCTTCGGATCAAAATCCATCGAACAGTGCACAGTCGTCGCAGAGATCTGTCCGTCGCTCACGAGCGAAACCGAGAGAACGATTTCATCAGGGAAAATGGCGCCACGAACGTCGAAGGAATTTTTTACCTTCTGAAACTTTTTCAAAAGTTTCATCCCCGCATCGAAATTGGTCGTATAAACTTCGCGCACGTTTTTCGTGTAATCGAGTGGGAGCTCTGCCGAACGTGTTAAGCGAGCGGATGGTTTTGCGGCGTTCTTGCGACTCTCGATCATATGATTCCTTGGGGGAGGCGGTTTAATTTTGGAAGTTCGTCGAGCTTCACTTTTAGTTCAAGCGTCTTAGTCTTCCTCATTACTTTTACGGCGACCGTGTCACCTGGCTTTTTCTTATAGAGCTCGCGTTCGACTTCTGCATTCTCACGAATTTCAGTCCCATTCACTGAAACAAGAATATCTCCGACTCGAAGGCCTGCACTTTCAGAAGGACCGCCTTGGACTAAATTTGCGAGAATCACACCGTGATCGACCGGGAGTCCGTAGTAGGCTTGGAGTGCGCTTGAGATGGGTTGGCCTAAAATTCCAAGCCACGGACGAGGGACACGGCCGTATTTTTTAAGGTCATCAAGAATCGCTTTTGCTTCATTCATGGGGATTGCGAAGCCGAGTCCTGCGCTTTGGCCGGACTTCGAGAAAATAACGGTGTTTACCCCAATGACTTCTCCTTTAAAATTAAAGAGCGGACCGCCTGAGTTTCCTGGATTAATCGATGCATCGGTTTGGAGAAAATTATCCATCGGTCCGACGCCGATCGTTCGGTTCTTTGCAGAGATGATTCCTGTCGTGACCGAGTGGCCGAGACCGAAGGGGTTACCCACCGCAAACACGGGCTCCGCAATTCGAGTTTTCGCAGAGTCGCCCATTACGGAGACTACAAGATCACTTGGAACGGTTCCGTCTTTATCGCGAATACGGAGGAGTGCGAGATCAAGTTTTTCATCACGCCCAATAATTTTTGCCTTATATGCTTTACGATTAAAGAGAGTGACCATCACTTCATCGGCATCATCAACGACGTGATTATTTGTGAGCACGTACCCGTCTTTAGAAATAACGAAACCTGATCCCATCGACGACTGTCGTTGTTCTTTAGGAATGCCCCAGGTTTGAAAAAAGTCATCCATCCCATAAGCCATGACTTTCTGGATTTTCGTCGAGCTGATATTCGCCACACCGGGGAGAATTTTTTCGACGAGGTCGGGAAGTTCTGTGGAGAGCGTGACGTTCGCTCGGGCGCTCGTGATCCATCCAAGGATGAAAATAGTAGTGATGAGAATGCCCCAGAGAAGGGCGCCGCCACGGTTTTGGGTCGAGGGATTGCTTCGAGATGGGGACATGGGAAAGAGTCTTACTTTTTTGTTCTCTATTTATCCAGAGCGGAGATGAGGTAATGCAGCGCACTAGGGGTAGGTTTGAGACAGGATCTCGGCGACTTTTCGCTGGAATCTCGCCCGTGGGGAGTGCAATTTAATGGGCATGAACACAAATAAAAAAGAAGTCGTTATCGTTTCGATTGCTCGTACCCCCCAGGGCGCCTTCCAAGGCAGCCTAGCCGCTCTCACCGCACCGAAGCTCGGTGCTGTCGCAATTAAGAAAGCCTTAGAGCGCGCGGAGATTGCGGGCGATAAAGTCGGCGAAGTTTTCATGGGGAATGTTCTCGGGGCCGGAGTCGGCCAGGCACCTGCACGCCAAGCGATGATCTATGCTGGAATCCCTAATTCGGTTCCCGCAACGACGATTAATAAAGTCTGCGGCTCAGGAATGAAGTCGATCATCATGGGAGTTCAGTCGATCCTTACCGGAGATAACGATGTCGTGGTCGCAGGTGGAATGGAGTCGATGTCAAACGCTCCTTATTATCTGCCGAACGCACGCGGTGGTCTTCGAATGGGGAACGCTCCATTTATCGATGGTATGATTCACGACGGTCTCTGGGATCCGTACAATAACCAGCACATGGGGAACTGCGGTGAACTCTGTGCAAAGGAAAAACATTTTACGCGTGAGATGCAAGACGCGTTTGCAGTTCAGTCTTTTCAGCGCGCGAATGCCGCTTGGAAAGAGGGACGCTTTAAAGACGAAATCGCAGGAGTCGAGATCGAAGGAAAAAAAGGCGACAAAGTTTTAGTCGATACCGACGAGGGGCCTGCGAAAGTATCATACGATAAGATTCCTACTCTCCGTCCTGCGTTTGCTAAAGACGGAACGGTTACAGCCGCGAACGCTTCGACTCTGAACGATGGAGCTGCGGCTTTAGTGCTCATGTCTGCGGATAAGGCGAAAGAATTAGGACTGAAGCCTCTCGCACGGATTGTGTCGTACGCGGGATTCGCTCAAGACCCAGTCTGGTTCACAACCGCTCCAGTAGAAGGCATGCGCCGGGCTTTAAAGAAGGCGAACTGGAAAGTTTCGGATGTGGATCTCTTCGAAGTGAATGAAGCGTTTGCAGTGGTTGCGATGGCGGCTGCTAAGGAACTCGAAATTCCTGCTGAGAAGTTAAACGTCTGGGGAGGCGCGATTTCTTTAGGTCACCCGATCGGAGCGAGCGGTGCACGGATCGTCGTGACGTTGGTGAACCAACTTCGTACTCTCGGTAAGAAAAAAGGAATGGCCGGGATCTGTATAGGTGGTGGTGAGTCGACCGCGATTGCAGTGGAGCTACTGTGAGGATGCGCTCCAAGCGCTGGACTAGCGTCGATGCAGAAAGAAAAGGTTAGTATGTCACTGAGCTGGGACTGGAAGGTAGTTAAAGACGCGGATGAAGCGGTGAAGGATCTTTTCGATGGCGCGAAAATCGCCATGGGAGGATTTGGACTCTGCGGGATTCCAGAAAATTCGGTTCTAGCGATTCGAAAAAAGGGAACGAAGGGCCTCACCATTTATTCGAATAATGCAGGTATTGATGGTTTCGGTATCGGCATTCTTCTCGAAACGCGCCAAGTGAAAAAAATGGTTTCATCCTACGTGGGTGAGAATAAATTATTCGAGCAGCTTTTATTATCGGGAGAGCTCGAAGTTGAGCTCACTCCTCAGGGTACACTGGCTGAACGCATGCGAGCTGGGGGGGCTGGAATTCCAGCTTTCTTCACGGCCGCTGGAGCGGGAACACTTGTGAGTGAAGGAAAAGAGATTCGCGAGTTTAACGGCCGAAAATATGTTTTAGAAAGTGCGATCGACGCTGATTTTTCAATCGTGAAAGCCTGGAAGGGCGACACGATGGGAAATCTTGTTTTCAGAAAGACGGCTCGGAACTTTAATCCTCTCGCAGCGATGTGTGGAAAAATCACGATCGCGGAAGTCGAGGAACTTGTTCCAGTCGGTTCGATCGAACCTGACCAGGTTCATTTGCCTGGGATTTATGTGAAGCGGATCTTCTTAGGAAAAAATTACGAGAAGCGGATTGAAAAGCGGACGGTGAGTAAGTCGGATGCGACAGCTGGACGGGGTGGTGTCTGATGTTAACACGTGACCAAATCGCACAGCGAATTTCTCGTGAATTAAAAGATGGTTACTATGTGAATCTCGGTATCGGGATCCCGACGTTAGTTGCGAATTATATTCCGACCGATATTCGCGTGGTGCTTCAGTCTGAAAATGGAATTTTAGGCCTCGGGCCGTATCCGACCGAAGAGAATGTCGATGCTGATCTCATTAATGCAGGTAAGGAAACGGTAACTGTTCTTCCGGGCTCCGCTTATTTTTCGTCGGCAGAATCTTTCGCCATGATCCGCGCGGGTAAAGTCGATCTCACTGTTTTAGGTGCGATGGAAGTTTCCGAAAAGGGAGACATCGCGAACTGGATGATTCCTGGAAAAATGGTGAAGGGCATGGGCGGCGCGATGGATCTCGTTGCGGGTTCACCGAACGTAATCGTAGCGATGCAGCACGTGGCGAAGGATGGATCGTCGAAGATTCTTCCGAAGTGTGAGCTGCCTTTAACTGCTGAGCGCGTGGTGAAGAAAATCGTGACCGAGCTTGCGGTGATTGATGTGACGAAGGACGGACTTGTACTTCGTGAGCGCGCACCGGGTGTTTCAGTCGAGCAGATCGTGAAAGCTACGGCGGCGAAACTTCATGTGCCTAGTGATGTGGTGGAGATGAAAATTTAGGCCGTGGATAAAGTTTGTGGATTTTGGCGGTGCCAATGTGCACTTCCAGCGGCTAGGAAGTGAAGTTTTCTGTTTAGTTCTTTCAAGTCGAATCCGATAGATCATGTAACGTTGGGTAACGTTAGTTTTCATACGGATCACCTCCCTTCTTGTGAAAAGGAGGTAGTTCCATCTACTTGGGCCGGTTTGGCAGATGCTTAAAAGCAAAAAACAAACCGGCCCAGTTTTATTTTAAACGAACTAGGGGACTCTTACGCGTCTAAATCCGGACTCGAAGTCCGAATGGCTTACCCAAATACCACAGTCTTATTATGTGAAACGAAGACGCGGTCTTCGAAGACCAGATTCAGCGCCTTCGCGAGTACTGAAGTTTCGATCTCAAGTCCCGCCTTCATCATCGTGGCTGGAGTGAAGGTGTGATCGACGGGGATGATTTGCTGGACGATGATCGGACCCTGGTCGAGATCATTCGTTACGTAGTGTGCAGTAGCGCCGATTAATTTTACACCACGGTCATAAGCCTGCTTATACGGACTTGCGCCGATAAACGCAGGAAGAAACGAGTGGTGGATGTTAATCATTTTCAAGGGATATTTTTCGACGAATGCAGGCGAGAGGATTCTCATAAATTTAGCGAGCACCAGATAATCGAAAGAATATTTATCGATACTTGCGCTAAGTTCTTTTTCGAAGACTTCCTTTGATTTCCCTTCATGCGAAACGTGGTGAAAAGGAATTCCGAATCGAGCGCAGACATCAGCGAGATCTTTATGATTTCCGCAGACGGCCTGGACCGAAGCGCCGAGCGTATTAAAATGATTACGGACGAGGATATCACTTAAGCAGTGGTGCTCTTTAGTAACGAGGACCACGATTTTTTTAACCGGGGCAGGGTCGACGATGATGTCGGCGGAAGCCGGAAGTACGGCTTGAAACTTTTTATGAAGCGCGGTTGTGTCAGTGGAGCCCGAAACTTCGAGTCTGACGAAAAAGTGGTCATCCGCCACATCGACGTGTTCACGCATGGAGATGATATTGAGTTTTGTTTCAAAGAGAATCTTAGAAATCTCCGCAACAAGCCCGACGCGGTCCTGACATTTAATGACGATGATCATATGAAAGAAATCCTACCATATGAAGAAATTCTGACGAAATCGTATGGTCAGAATTTAGACGTTGGTTAAGAATACACCTCTGAACTGTGTAGAAATACCACGAAATCCGGGGATGTGTCTCTCCGGACTCTCACAATAAATTGACAATAGTGCTGTAAATTCAAGGGACTACGTCGAAAAACCGATCTTTAACATAAGGCGGTTCTTCATGAGTATTTTTACTAGAAACTTTACCCTTCGAGTTCTCACCGCACTCGTACTCTCTTCTTCCACTTTTGCTGGGGAGTTCACTGAGGAGCGAACCGCTCTCGGGAAAACGAACGGCATCAGTTATGACCTTTCTCCAGTGACGAATCCCACGGACACTCCCGCCAGTGACGTGAAGGCCGGATTCACTGCCGCGCTTAAGGCGATACTTTTCGGAAAAGATCGTTCTGTATTGGAAGCGCAGGGGAGTGTAACGAATTTACTCGAGGGTGAGACGGATTTTTACTGGGGCGGTTTTCGTGTGTGGAGCACTAAACCTCAGTTTAAAGATGGATCCTTCGTCGTCTCGGCGGGATTACCGACCGTCTCGATGCGGGCACCGATCGCAGGCGTGCCCGTAGGTCCGGTTACTCTTCGAGTTGATGCGGGAGTGAATGCAGAGGCTGAAATAGATTTAAAGCTTACACCACTTCTTTCCATTCCCATTCAGTTCACTTCCGTTCGCGGAGAGTTAGGTCCTAAGGTGAGTGCTTCGGGATTCGTCGAGGGCTACGCGAAATGGCTCATCATCCGCGCGGGTGTCGGAGCAGAGCTGGAACTCGTTCGGGCGAATGCAAAAATTATGGGTCAGGTTGGGTTCGGTGGAATGCCTCCCGTAATTTCTTATGACGGATTTATTAATTTAGTCGCGGGTAAGATTTACGCGTTTGCTGATTATTTTAATGTGCTCGTTTGGAAGTGGACTCGTGCGTTTGAGCCCATCATTACAGATTGGAAAGGGAAGTGTATCGACCTCGTGCCAGGCGGTACACCACCGGGAGGAGTCGCATGTCCATAGCTCCAGCCTTAAAGGCGTCGATCATTCTCTCATTTATTGCGGCTCTTTGGATTATTCCTGAACTCGGTCGCTCTTCGTTTATGGAGATGGACGGTAGTTATCGGTCGCCTGCTTCAGTCGGACCTCAAAAGGAGGTGCCGAAATTAGAAAATGAAGCACATGCAACCGTGAGTCCGTTATGGCCTGTAAAGGGTGAACGGTGGATCTTTCGATTTGAACGAAAAGTTTCAGCAGAGTTTCAGGGTAAGTCATGGCTAAAACTCACGCTCGGTGGACGTGCTTCACTCGAACCGACAGGCGAGTTTGCGGATCACCGCTTTTTTCTTATCGCGCTCGAGCTCGACCGACTTCAGATGGTGAATGAAGGTGTGTCGACAGAGAAAAACGAAAAGCGATCTTTTCCATTTGTTCGGTTTGATATCGATGCATCGGGTAAACTTCGCGAGATGCGTTGGGTTTCTCTCACTGGGGAAGTGAAAGCTCCGAGCGAAGAAGATTCAGACTTCGTAAAGGATCTGGTCTCTCAGTTTCTCTTTTTTGAAAATCGTTCAAGACTGGGAACAGCGAAGAGTACTCTAAAAGTTCTTGCGAAAACCGAAACGAATGAAACCCTTCATAAAACTGTTTTAAAGTATGAAAACCATCCCGAGTTTTCAAATCTCGAGTCCGAGCATGAATGGGTGAGTGATACTCACCGTATTCAGCGCATCGAGGGCACAGAAAACTATAGCCTTGCTGGAGCGACTGGGTCCTTCGATCAGAAAACATCTTATCGCTGGGTTTTTAATTCGTCTGAAAAAACAGAGAGTGTGGTTACAGATTTAAACCTAGGGACTGTTCTCAAGTTAGAAGAGGATATCAGTTCTGGAAAAAGAGACAGCGAACGCATGGCAAAACGATTTGATCTAAAGTCTTTTCCGACCCAGTGGTCAGCCTTAGCTGCTTTAGCTCCTCATGATCGCCTTCGGCTTTTCGGAGAGGTGAAGAACGCACTCGATGGTGGGCAGTCTGAACTCGTTTCGGTAATCGTAAAATCTCTCGATGGAAATACATCGACCAGTCTCGAATGGCGTACGGGTGTGGGGGTTCTCGGTGCGAGTTCGAATCCTGTATCCGCTGAAGCATTACTGAACCTCTATAAAAATACGAATGTCGAAGATGCGAAGCTATCCATTCTTGCAGCCGTGACCTCTGGTGAGGGAACTCCGGCTCCGGATTGGAAAAGGACTCTTGAAGCCGAAGTGGCGAATGAAGCTGGCGCAATTCATGATGCCTCTCTTTTTGCTCTAGGGAGTGCGATTCGAAAAGAAAATGATTCTGAACGAAAAAAGGATCTCCAGACTTTACTCTGGAGTGAGGTAAGAAATTCGAATTCAGATTCTTCTCAGCTTGCGGCTCTCGATGCGATTGGAAATTCGGGCAGTGCTGAGTTTTATACTTACGTTAAAGAGAGGTTTTCTTCGTCGAATCCTTCGATTCGTGCTCGGGCTGTATCTGCAGTTCGCTTCCTGGCTTCTGACCTCGCACAGCCGATCATCGATACCGCGCGAGCGGATCCTGCGGTGATTGTTCGTAAAGCAGCGGAGTGGAGTAAGCGCTTTCAAGAACCTGCTACTCAGTAATTTAATCTCTTATTCAATTTCCAAATTCATTTCATAGATGTGATCTGTAGTTATATTTTCGATTTCATTTTATGAAATCGTATTAAAATGCCTATTTTACAGCCATAAATTCTATTTTTTCTAGAACACTGTAAATTTTTGGAACGAGATTAATCATTCCTCTGTACATATCTGAAGCGAGTGAACTTTTTCTCGCACCCAGTCGATGAGTCATTGGGTGTGAGGAAGTGTCTCACTGAACTCGCACCCATAAATCAGGAGGATCAGGCTATGTACGCATTAAAGACCCTAGTACTTGGTTCATTCATCGCTCTTTCATTGACCGGATGTGGTGGTGGTAAAGGCATCATCGATAAGGTCACGTTCGCAAATTCAGTTCAGAATAACGAACTCTATGTTGGACTGGACGCGACGATGGCAGCAGGTGGACTCGTTCTGCCCGATGTCACGCTCCCGCTCTATAATCCTAAAAACCCAGCACAGACACTCGGAATCATTCATACGAATGGACTGAGTATTAAGGTCGATGTGAACGCAAGCCAAGCGTTAAAGTTGCCTAACATCGTTGATGGAACGAAACTCCCAAGCGGAGCACCGATTCCACTTATCCTGCCCTCTGGTTTAGTTCCGATTGCGATTCCTGCTATTAACTCGAACTCACTTGTGTATCTCGCTGTGAATGGAAACCAGATCATGATTGGAGTTGCAGTTTCGATCTTAAAGGAAGACCGGTTAAAGTTGCCTCTGAATATTTCTCTGCCGTTCACGATTAATTCTGAGATCCGTGGAACCGCAGGGTTTTTCTTAGGCGAGAAACAAGGCGTTCATGTGTTTGCTCTTCGTTCTCCTGTAGCGGCTCCTGGCCCTACAGTGCCAGGGCCAACGACGAAGACATTAACTCTCGCTGGAGTTCAGTCGGTTCGCGCTGATTCTGCTGAAGCATCACTGATCGATGTGAAGTCTGAACCGATCACGAGTCAGAAGATCCGCTCCCTTCAGTCAGCGTGGTACAGCATGGAAGATGTCCAGCTCGACTAAAAAAGACGGCCTAGTCTAAAGTGAAAGGCGCTGAATCTTGAGGGGTCGGATTCAGCGCCTTTCTTATTTTTAAGAATTAGTTCTCTGTGAGTTGCTGAAGAAGCGGAGATTCTTCATAGAGTTCTTTTAGCTTTGAAAATCCTTCATGATCCACATGGGGCATGGAAAGAACTCTAAAGGCGAACTCTGGTCGTTTTTCCGACAGCCAGTCTCCGCGAACGATCTTTCCTTTAGCATCGAGTTCGAGTGTGTACTTATATTCGGCCTTATCTGTGTCGAGGTTATAGAATCCGTAAGGTTCCACCTGTGGGGCGCGTCTCCTGACCATTTCGACTGAGGTCGTAACGGTTAAGTAGCGCGAGGAATCCGAGTCTTCATCTTTTCTAATGTCGGTCGTGTAACCGACGATCGGTCGGTAATCGACAGCAGAAGTCGGATCGACATCGATGATGAAAGATTTTCCGTCCTGCTTAATCATGTTCGTTAGAAGGATGTGAAAGCTTGCGGGATCGATCCGGCGGCAGGAAGCGTCGTTCGTCCCGTGGCAACGTGTTCCGACCTTAGCGATTTTAACGAGGTTCGGAACTTTTGCTCCGAAATAAAAGCTAATGAGTCCTTTTACATCAGATGATCCGATTTTAATGTTAGCTGTCAAATTGGGTGGAATCCGAAGCGTGTGGCCAACGAGAGCTTTCGGTTCACGCATCATCGTCGAAGCAGCGGCCCATCCAAAATTCATTTTTTCATCGAATTCTGCAGTCGAGAGTTTCGATGTGAGACGACGGATTTCGTTTGAAAGGGGATAGAGTGTGAGTCCCCGCTTTAAGTCGAAAATCTCTGCGGGAGAAAGAAGTTCAATCTCGCGTGCAAGGCGTTCCTTAGGAAGGCGCTGAAGTTCTGCGAGTGATAATCCACGACGCGTGGAGCGTTCCTCTAAGGATAAATCTTCGCGCTTATATCGGTTAAGAATACTGCCGGTAGCAGCGCTCCAGGGTGCATCGGACCAGGGAATGTTTTTTAGATCGAGGCGACCGCTATCACCGAGTTTACCGAGCTTCGTGAGATTCCGTTCAAGCGGCATTTTCCAGTCACGCTCGAGAGGATCGGAGTGACCAAAGGTTCCGAACGCCTGGTAGCTTAAGGCTGCCAGAATACCGGTGATGAGATATTTTTTTGTGCTCGATTTTTTATTTCGCATACACTCTCTCATCGCTTAGTTCGAAGGTTGTACTCCGTAAGGGAGGAACGAAACAGAAGCAGATTCGCTGCCGCTTAGTTTATAAGCGTCGCTTAACTGGATGATGTAGCCTGAGCGGAAGTCTGCAGCGACTGGCTCAGAGATCATCGGAACGTTGTTCTGGTAACCTAAGTAGGTCCATCCAGACTTCGGAATTTCGATCGAAGATCCGTTTGAGTATTTCTTGAAAACTCGGATCGTGGATTCGTTCGGCTGCTTATCGAGAAGGATATTCTTCTTCACGAAAGGGAGCTGGACCGTCGTGAGGTTCGACTTAATTCCTGCAAGCACGGACGAAAGGGGAGTCGTGCAAATGTTATACGACTGACCGCCGGTCATCGATGCGGCTTGTACGTAACGGTTACCTGCGTTTGCAATTCCATCATCGGCAAGTCGGCAGCTCGTGACTCGTGTTCCGTAGGTGTTTACTACGGAGTAGAGTCGAACGGTGGAAGCGAGTGCTGCACCTTTCGAATTCCGAATAGAGTCGACTAAGCTCGATACCGTCGGAGTCGCTGCGCAGTTGGTAGCGTAAGGTGGGCAGTAAACATAGGAGTCTTCGCCGTTCGAAAGAATTACAGTCGCAAGAATTGCATCGTTACGAAGGAAGTTCGAGCGGGTGTTCTGTTGGTTTAAAACCGAGCCGACATTCTGAAGTCCGGGTTCCTGTCCTGATACGCCAGGATTTACTGCTACAGAAACAGAGAACTGTTCTGGCTTTACGAAAAGGTAAGATGGAACCGATGGAACTCCACCTTGGGTTGCGCCTGGATAAGGAGCTACCCACTGAGATCCCCAGTTCGGGTCGAACTTAGAAGTGGTGATTGCAGTGATGCTGGTCGCAGCCGTGAGTGGAACAACCGCTAAACGGAAATCCCAGCCCTGTGCATTTAATTCGTTTACGAAATTTCGAACTGAAGTTTGGAGTTCAGCCTGAAGGCCTGAAGTGGATCCCGTGTCGTCGACCGCAAGAAGGATGTCGACCTTAGGAGCGATGTTCGTCGCGCCTGGAGCGTTGCTGTCCTGTTGGGACTGGACCACATCGAAGGTCTGTTTACCGCAGCTACTCAGCGCGGCTAAAATCGATGCGGTAATCAGGCTCTTCTTAAGAATGGATTTCATCATAAAATATACTCCCTAACACTCTAGTCTCTCTCCCTTGATAAAGCAGGGGGCGTGCCAGAGTGGTGGGGTTTTAGGGTTAAAATAGTCCAATAAAATCAATATATTACGGACTTTTTCTCCTGAAACTGTCTAAAGATGTGACTGTGATTATAACGGGTGTCTAAACTTTCGACATAAAAAAGCCCCTGAAAACCGTGGGGTTTCCGGGGGCTTATAGGGGGTACTTTGTCGGGTTTTACCCGACATTGGGGAGGTCAGCGATTTAGGACCTTTTAAGAGGGATCTAGATCAATTCAGTAGTCCCTCTGTTTTCATTTTCTCGTCAGCCTTGATGCAGTTGAAGAGATGGGTTTTATAAATCGAGGTCTTCGATTTTTGGTCGTCGAAACGCATCCGAGCTGTCGATGGATACTGGATGAATTTTTCGGTCTCCGACCACGCTCCTGGAGTCGGCTTTGTTAAGTCGATGTTGAGTAGGAATTCATCGTCTACCGATTTGAATGTCACTTGCTTTTTCGTAGTGCTGACGTTGCATGCCGAGCTACCGTGGTCCACCGGAGAACCCCACGCGCCACCATCCGAGGAAAGCTTGCACGTGTGAGTTGTCAACGGACCTGGGAGCGCGACAATTTTCAAGACCAGGAGCGAGGCATCGAATACACGAGCATTCATCTCCTTATTTAGATCTTGAGTGCAGTAGAACTCATCAGTCGCCTGGGCAACGATCGGAGTGGCTGCGAGGATGAGTCCGAGAAGGAGATGAGTTTTTTTCATATGGTTGTCCTTTTAAATGTTTAATTCTCTGGAATGCGCCAAAATTCTTCGTTGAACAGCACATTCCATGCGGCTCCACCCTTAGAGCAGGGATCATGCCAGTCACCAAAACGAATTAATGAAGCACACACACTGAAATTCTCAGAAAATCGAATATAAACCGAAACTGTACCCTGACAGGTGTAAAGTACTTAGACGCCGAAAAAATTTAATGCGAAAATTTCGATAAAAAAAAGCCCCTGAAAACCGTGGGGCTTCCGGGGGCTTATAGGGGGTGCTTTGTCGGGTTTTACCCGACATTGGGGAGGTTGGAAAATTTTTGGATTTCTCGTGTGTGATTAAGCTGATGCTCAGGTTTACCGCCGTTTGGGATTCGTGTAGTGAAGTTTTACGCCCTTTACTGGATTGGCTCCAAACTTCATATTTGCAAAATCCTTAGCGAGATCCAAGCAGTTGCCCTCTTCGATGGCAATATCACCTGATTCGATTTCATTAGAGAGCACAACGAAGTTATCGGTAAGATCCAACGAAAATGCACATTGAGTTTCTGAAATCTCTCCTGCAAAAACCATTTGCGTGAATAACAGGCCAAGAATAGCGGCTGGGAAAATGCTCGATCGAGAGAACGCTGCCATAAGTAACTCCATATCAAATGTTTTTATCCATGGCTTTCGCCACTGTTATTCGTTTCAGTGCACAGTCTTTGCGCACGAGTTTAGGAGCATGAGCTCAATTCTTCAGAAATACGACTGGTCTCGAAGGGTTCACCTTTACCGTTGAACTCTCCTAAATAGTCGCCCTCGGTAGATTTGAAAACCGTTCTATAATAGCGCTCCAATCTCGTATATTCTCGAAGAACGTTCTGAGTTCCATTGCAGCTACAGCTATTTCCAAATTGATAAGTAGTAGTCAGATTTCCGTTTGAATCCGTCGTCGACTGTAAACTGTAGCAGTAGCCGCAATATGTGCAGGATTCGTTTCTTCTTTGGGTTCGTATTCCTAACTTTCGCACTTCACGTTTCGTCGAAATGGAAAAATCTTGTTCGAGCGATTCCGCTGATGCAGAAATCGAATCCTTACTGAAACTCTTTCGAGGAATGCTAAAAGTATATTTTTTTCCGCCGTACTGAACTATGGCCTGAGGGGAATAAATTCCATACATACCGTTATTAAAATCGATTTTGAGATCACACTTTCCAGTGCGAAAATAAAGCTGTCGCGATTCGCCTTTAAGAATAAACGGAATACGAACATTCATTTCGCCCGAAATCCCGTCTTCATCCATTCCGGTGCAACCACTGAGGCCAATGAATAAAATCCAGAAAATTGCCTGTAACACTCTCATAAGAGTCCTTTTTGACGTCACATTTAAGCCTAATGTTTATATCCATGGCTTTCGCCGCTGTTATTCATTTATGCGCGCAGTCGTTGCGCGCGAGTTTAGGGTTTTATCGTGACTGAAGACTTGTATGTGGGAGCGCTGTCAGGTTC
>JBGSHQ010000289.1:0-2346 GCA_041752095.1 Bdellovibrionia bacterium | reverse complement strand
GCGCCTTAATCGGATGTTCAAGAGTGATCATTCGCTTCTCAACAGAGAGGCCCGTCTTCTTGAGTGCTTCAGCAATGTCAGTCTGAGTAACAGAACCGAAAAGCTTATCAGCTTCACCGACTTTACGAGCGATCGTTACTGACTGGTCAGAAATTTTCTTCGCAAGGTCTTGCGAGATCGCGCGAGCAGCAAGGCGCTTTTTTTCGAGAACTTTTTTCTGGTTCTCAATCATTTTTACGTTTGCAGGGTCTGCAACCATAACGAGTTTGCGTGGAATTAAATAATTCCGGGCAAAGCCGTTTGTTACGTTCACTAAATCACCGATGCGGCCTAAATTTTCAACGTTTTCACGTAGGATCACGAGCATGACTAACTCCTTAAAGCTTAATAGTTTCTCACGTTTGCCTGAATTTGGTTCGAAAGTCAAACCACTGATCAAAGAAGCCGATACTCAGTAATAACGGCATCATCACTATAAAAATGATCGAATAAACGAGAATTCGAAATAATCCCCGAATCTTATACGCATCAAAAAGTGAACCTAACACGGCGAGCCCTTGGATCCCGTAGGCCGCCATTAAAACTTTAAATATATTTAAGGCGATATCTGAGGCGGTCCCCTCAGCGAATAAAACCACCGCCCAAGCAGCGATTGTCGGCCAAATCAGCCACTCCGCGTTCTTCCATCGGTTTAAAACCCGGCGATCCAGCCCAACCTTGCTTAAGAACCGGCCGGGATTTAAGTTCACGAGAACTCGTAAATTAAACCAGGCAAGTAAAAGGCAAATGATTCCAAGCGCTCCCGGGAGCTCTGCCAGGGTCTTCTTCCGCCACTCCGCGATTCCGACATCCCCGCCACCAAAGCTTTGAATGATTTGGTCACGAGATTCAGGAGCTAAACTCGCCATGAGGACATCGAAAAAGCTGGCAAAAACTTGCTTAAGCTCTTCCCAAGGAGTTCTGCCTCTTACGATGGCATAAACACCAATTAAAATACCTACAAAGCACCACTGAATGATCCAGGTCCGTGCGATGATTCCTTCGACTTTCATTCGGCGACTCAGAAAAAAGGGGACTACTATCCCAATCGTTCCGACTGCGAGGAGATAGAATTGGAAAACGGTCGATCCACCTGAAAAATAAACCAGAGCCGAGTTCGTTCCGATCGCAAGCCCAACCCAACCCAGACCCGAAGTAACTCCGAGAATCAGAAAAGGGAGAGGCGAGAAAATCGCGAAAAAGCCACTCAAGAATAAAGCCGCACTCACAAAAAAGGGAGCGAGCTTATTCCAGATTTTTACGAACTTTATAAACGGAGTTTGAGCGCGCTCAGCCCTCAAACGCGATTTACTCTCCAGCGTCAGCGCCCATTTCATGGCTATCTTCATCAAACGAACGGCGACGAGCTTCGCGTTCTTCGCGACGGGCTTCACGCTCTTCTTCGCGCTTCTTCGCTTGAGCCTTAATTTCTTCTCGGCGCTTCATGAATGCGTCTTTATCGAATTCCTTCGAAATATTTACAGAAAGGAAGCGCATGACGAAGTCATTAATACGGAGATTACGTTCGATTTCGGCAACGATGTTACCTTCGCCGGTATAGACGAGGTATGTGTAACGAGCGCGAGTTTCTTTTTGAATTTTATAAGCGAGGCGTTTAGTGCCCCAGTCTTCTTGAAGGATGAGCTCACCCTTAAACTCTCCAACGATCGAGATCAGGCGGTCTTGAAGTGCCTTTAACTGATCTTCGTTCATTTCTGGACGAGTAAGAAATGTGGTTTCGAATCCTGCGATTTTTCCTGTAACTGCTTTAGTAGCCATTAGACGTCAATCTCCTTAAGGTTCCAATAATTCGGAGCCCAACCCACAAAAGGGATGAGCAAGGTTCGCAATGAAAAAACTTCATTTATGCGCGTCGAACGGATGTAACAGAGGGCCGAAAACCGATCAACCCCTGTTATTCGTAATCTGACTTACCGATGATGCCTTTTTCAGGCGAAGCCGCTTCT
This sequence comes from Bdellovibrionia bacterium, assembly GCA_041752095.1. Lineage (GTDB taxonomy): Bacteria > Bdellovibrionota > UBA1018 > UBA1018 > UBA1018 > JACMQW01. The sequence continues at coordinate 340 of JBGSHQ010000289.1, read as the reverse complement.
TCTGCCATTTCAGCCGCAGATTTAATCCGCTTAGCCCCAAACCAGGCAACAACGAGGATAGAAAGCTCATAAAGAATGGCTAGGGGCGCCATAAGAATCAGCATTGAGACTGCATCGGGGGGTGCAAAAATCGCGGAAGCGACAGCAATTCCCATAATCGCATTCCGCCTGTGTTTTCGAAGGGTCGGGGCATCGACCACCCCGAGGGCACCTAAAAGACTGATAATCACGGGGAGCTCAAACCCAAGTCCAAAAAGCAGCATCAGCTTCAGCGCCGTCGAATAGTACGAATCAATCGTTAACATCGGCACATCGGATGGCATCCCGTAAGTAACAAAAA
>JBGSHQ010000288.1:0-12429 GCA_041752095.1 Bdellovibrionia bacterium | reverse complement strand
ATTTCAGTCGCGGTTAAACTTCGAGCTCGGTCTGCGACGTCGCTTGCAACATCCCCAGCGCTATTCATGACTGCCTTAGATTTCTTTTTTACGGTTTTCATCACGGATGAGCGTTCCGCATTCGAAAGGCTCGACCGAACCTGGTCACTTACCGTTCGCCCATTCCACCTTATCAGGTGAGAGGCAACGAGGACCGCTACAGTAAAAAGAGTTGCCTTAAAGATCCATCCTAAAAGTTTAAACACTTGCAGCTCCTTGAGATCCAGCAGGCGACGCTTCACCGCGAATTGCTCGGTCCATTACAGTGCGGACATCGTCTGAGTGGAAAGGTTTTTGGATGTAGTCTTTCGCGCCGACGTGAATGGCTTCCATGACGAGATGAATTTGGTCCATCGCTGAAATCATAACGATGATCGCACTACGGTCCATTTTCATGATCTGTTTTGTGGCTTCGATTCCACTCATCTTCGGCATGACGACATCCATGGTGGTAATATCGGGACGAAGCTCCGCCCACTTAGTTATCGCCTCCTCTCCATCACACGCTTCACCGACGACCGTATAACCGGATTCAGTCAGCACTTCAGTGAGAGTTTTGCGAACGAAAGCGACGTCATCTACGATCAATACTGATTTTGCCATATCTACACTCAGTGTACGCGACTTAGCTATAAACAGGGAATGGGAGTTTAATGCCGACTCAAAAAGGTTGTGCTGTCAGCTTCTTGACTTAAACCTGGAAGCTTTATTTTTCGCTACGAGCCTGAATGAGCTCGACCATGACACTTTGGATTTGTCGTTCGTTCGCTTTACGGATTAAGAACTTTAGCGTCCCGGCTGGGGTATCGAAATAGAGCTCATCACCTGCCTCAGGAATCTTAGAGAATTGCTGAAGTAGAAATCCACCGATCGTTTCATAATCCCCTTCAGGGATTTCAAGGCGAAGTTTTTCGTTTATAGCAGTGACTTCCATTCTGGCTTGGAGGAGGTACTTGTTTTCGTCTAACTCTTTAAAGTCGTTCGTCTGGTCATCATGTTCGTCCTCAATTTCGCCAACAATTTCTTCGACAATATCTTCGAAAGTGAGAATGCCGATCGCACCTCCGTACTCATCGACAATCACAACCATCTCAGTCTGATCTCGCCGCATAATTTTTAATAGATCATCAAGGTGATGAGTTTCGGCGATGTAATTTGCGCTTGCGATAAAATTTCTCACGCTTTGGTTGGGGTCCGGTGCATGGAAAAGGTCGGAAACTTCCAAAATTCCAACAATATTATCGATTCTTCCCGCGTAGACAGGCATTCGAGAGTGTCGGTGGGATTTAAAGCGTTCAAGAGCTTCACGAATAGTGGCGTGTTCCTCAATCGCCTCAACCTTAATCAGAGGAATAAGAATGTGTTTAGCTTCAGTACCTTTAAATTCAAAGATACGTCGTATCATCCTTTTTTCGTTAACGCCGAGTTCACTCTCCCGTTTTCCATAAGAAAGGACCGTGAGGAGTTCGTCGCGACCCGACTGGGTTTTACCCGTCAAGAGCTCTTCAATAGGGCGAAGGATTCTAGAAAGTCCAGCCGTGTAGAACGAAATGGTTCTCGTGATCGGAAAAAAAAGAAAATAAGCTGCACTCACTGGGTAGGATACCCAGGGTGCGATCCTGTTCGCATTTTTTTGGTAGAGGGTTTTTGGGATGAGTTCGCCGATGAAAACGACTAGCGGTGATGCAATCGCGACTGCAATCCATTCTGAATGTTCTCCGAACCGTGTTCTAGCCCAGAGAGAACAAAGGGCAGAGATCAGTATAACACAGAGAGCGGTCATAACGAGAGTGGCGGTTAAAACGCGTTCAGGATGTTTTGAAAGTCGTAAAGCGTGTCGAGCAATCATGGATCCACTAGCAGCTTTCGACTTTAAAGAAATGGGATCTGCAGAAAGAAGTGCAATCTCACTTCCAGAGAAAAAACCTTCGATCAGTAAAAGAGGAGCGATTAAGCTAATGAGGGTACTCGTTGAAAGGTCATTCATGACTCTTCGTCCTCCTCATCAATGAGAAGTTCATCGAGTAAGGCCTCAAGAACGTTATTCATCGTCGCGACGCCGATGGGTGTGCCGCTCTCGTTAGTAATGATTGCTAAATGAATCCGTTGTTTTTTCATTTTTCTAAATAGCGAATTTAGATAGGTACTCGAACTCACAAAAAACGGTTTCCACATGAGATCTGAAATCGGTGTAGATGGGTCTGCTTTTTCAAGTTTTGCTAAGAGGAGATCTTTCGAATAGAGGAGTCCCACAATTTCAGTGCGATTTTTTCCGTAGACAGGAATTCGTGAATACCGTTGTCCCGATGATCCATCCTTCATCGAAGCAAGGGCTTGTTGGTAAGTCGTGGTCTGTGGGAGCATGAATACGCGAGAGAGGGGAGTTGTAATTTCACTTACGGAAGTATCGTCAAGATCGAACACATTTCGAATGAGTTGGAGTTCATGGGACTGGACTGTTCCTTCTCTCTGAGCTTCCTCAACCATGGAAAGAAAATCTTCTTCGCGAAGTTTTGAAGAGGTTGAAATGAGCCGTGGATCTCCTTTTTTTCCAGGAATCATTCTGGCCACGATTCGTTGGACGCCAAGCACTCCGAGTCGAATGGGTGCCATTGCGGTATAAAGGGTATGCAGTGGAGGGGTCGTTAATGGAGCGATCAGTGTATTCGTTCGTGCGGCAATGATCTTTGGTGTGATCTCACAGAGAATAAGAACAATCGGTGACGTTAAAAGAGTTCCAATCACCAAATCAATTCCCCATTCTGGAAAAAATGGAAAGTTTGCTTCCGTAAAATCACGAAGAAGTGAATTTGAATGATTATTTGCAACTGATTCTGAAATGATGCTTGAAATTGCAATATTCGCTATTTCGTTACAAACGAGAATCGTGACGAGTACGCCAGCCGGATCACCGAGAAGTTTTTTAATCATCCGATGGGCGGGCTTAAACTTTTCACGAAGGTGCTTCAGTTGGATTTTCGATAACGAAAAAAGCGCAATCTCGGAGCCCGATAGGAACCCCGAGATTGCGATGAGAATGATGATCAATAAAGTGGACAGTGTTTCCACAGCTAGGAGTCTACACGAAAGTTAGTCAGAATTCTGACCTTTCGCAGCTGCTGCCGCAGCAGCACCTCCCATGCGGCGTCTACCTGAAGTCGTTTTGGTACGAGTTTCCTTCGTATCGTTCTCATTGCCTTTCAGCTTTTGAGTGAGTGCGACTTCTAATACTTCGTCGATAGTCTTCACCGGAACAAATTTTAGACCCGCTTTTAGCTCTTCAGGAAGATCTTCGAGATCTTTCTTATTCTTATCAGGAATGATCACGATTTTTACACCGTGTCTCATTGCTGCAAGAGCTTTTTCCTTCAGACCCCCGATTGGAAGAACTCTACCCGTAAGAGTAATTTCTCCAGTCATCGCGACGTCCTTATGAATCGGGATTCCAGTTAATCTCGAAATAATCGCCGTTGCCATGGTAATACCGGCTGACGGTCCATCTTTCGGAATCCCACCCTGAGGGTAGTGAACATGGATATCTGTGTTTGCGAGAACATCCACATCAAGACCGAAGTCCTTAGCCCGCCAGCGAATCAGGCCAAGAGCCGCGTGAGCGGATTCTTTCATCACATCTCCGAGCTGCCCCGTGAGCATGATGCCGCCTTTTCCCTTGATCGCAGTGGTTTCAACGTAGAGGATCTCTCCACCTACAGCTGTCCATGCGAGCCCGGTTGCGATTCCAATTTCATCGATTTCCTGTTCATCTTCGCGAACGAAGGTTGCAGGTCCGAGAAGTTTTGCGACCATCTTAGCATCGATCGTCGTTTTTCCTTCTTTACCTTCTGCTACGAGACGAGCGGTCTTGCGGCAGACAGTTCCGACTTGGCGTTCGAGATTCCGGAGTCCGGCTTCTCGAGTGTAACCCGCGATAATAGCTCGTAGCCCATCGTCGGTGAAATCAATTTGATCTTTCTTTAGGCCGTTTTCTACAACTTGCTTCGGAACGGTATATTTCTTCGAGATGAAGAATTTTTCGTCTTCGGTATATCCAGGGATCTGGATCACTTCCATACGATCACGAAGAGCGGATGGAATAGCACCGAGGTCGTTACAAGTTGCAATAAAGAGAACGTTCGAAAGATCCAGTGGGACGTTGAGATAATGATCACGGAATGAGTTGTTTTGTTCCGGATCTAAAACTTCAAGGAGAGCCGATGCAGGATCACCACGGAAGTCGTTTCCAAGTTTATCGATTTCGTCGAGTACGAAGATCGGGTTATTGGTTCCCGCTTGCTTCATTCCCTGAACGATTCGACCGGGAAGGGCTCCGACGTAAGTACGACGGTGTCCGCGAATTTCCGCTTCATCTTTTACACCTCCGAGGGAGATACGAACGAATTCGCGTCCCATCGATCGTGCAATCGATTTTCCTAAGCTTGTCTTTCCGACACCTGGAGGGCCAGAGAGGCAGAGGATAGGACCTTTCATTTTATCTTTGAGTCGACGGACTGCTAGATACTCAAGGATACGCTCTTTAACCTTATCTAGATTATGATGATCATCATCTAGAATCTGTTTTGCGTGTTTGAGTTCGAGATTATCCTTAGTCTGTTTAGACCATGGAGTTTCGATAAGCCAGTCGATGTAGCTACGAAGCATCGATGCTTCACTCGCGTCAGGATGCATTCGCTCCAGACGTCCGAGTTGCTTCATTGCCTCTGTTTCTACTTCCTGAGGCATCCCGCACTTCGCTACTTTTTCGCGAAGCTCATTGATCTCTTCAGATTTTGAGTCTCCATCGCCAAGTTCGCTCTTGATGGCGCGCATTTGTTCTCGAAGGAAATATTCCTTCTGGGACTTCTGCATTTCATCTTTTGCTTGAGAACGAATTTTTGCTTGGAGGGTTAGGACTTCGATTTCACGAGTTAAACTCTCGTGGATCTTCATCAGGCGGTCGAAAGCATCCGTCGTCTCAAGAATATTCTGAGCTTCGGAAACTTTTAAACCTAAGTTTGATGCTACGAGATCTGCCATTCGGCCTGGATCTGTAATATCGTCAAGTACCATCAGGATGTCTGGAGCAAGAGACTTCCCGAGTGAAATAACTCTCTCGAGTTGTTCACGAACCGTGCGCATGAGCGCTTCGGCTTCAGACTGCCTGGGAGAGACGGGTTCATTAATTCGCTCGATCGCTACTTCATAGAAAGGATCGCGGGATTTAAACTCGTTGATCTTTGCTTTGCAGAGACCTTGGGTCAGAATTTTAATTCGACCATCAGGTAGCTTTCGCATTCGCATGATCATCGCAACGGTTCCCGTTTGGTAAATACCCTCAGGGGCGGGATGTTCGTCGCTAATATCTTTTTGCGAAGCCAGAAGAATCAATCTATCGGAACGCGATAGTGCTTCTTCGACTGCTTTTATACTTGAATCACGCCCCACAAAGAGGGGGATGATCATGTACGGGAACACCACAATATCGCGCACCGGCAGCATCGGTAATGCGTTTGGGATATCCACTTGTTCTCCGTCGTAGTTGGTTACCATTCCCTGAGTTTCCTTTCAGTTGACTTGCTCAAGAAACAGTTCGGTAGTCATCGAGGAAGTCTTTAGGAAGACCTAGAGAAAAAATGCAAAAAAATACGATAAATTACAGCTATTTCGAACAGATTTTGACGAAAAAATATTTCATATAAGGCATTAAGTGCCGATCGGAGATGACCGAGGTCACCCGTTTTTTCGCGCCAATGAAGTGACGAACGGGATGAAATCGCTTTAATTTTGAATTGGAGGAAAAATCAGAGGAGGGGGCAGTCGGCCCATTCCAGTTCAAGCACCCATTGGTCTCCCATGCGGGAGACAGAAGAAATCGTAGTCTGGAGTTTTGCCGACCGATCCGTTCCTTCATCGAGGAGGTCGATCAGTGCATTTGTCCCCTTCGATACCGGGATGTCATGTGTAGGAGTAGAAACGAAATGCGCTCCTCTCGAATGGACCTGGCTCACTTCCCCACCTAATGTGATTCGCGAGTCGAAGAGAACAGCGTAAAACTTTTTAGTGCTGGTCTTAATATCAGCGCCGTGAAAAGTGCTGGATTGGGCTGCAGGAGCACCTGCGCCGGTTTTGGTTTTTTCGGTAACCGTAACTTTCGTGAGTGTTCTCTCAGCGGGGAGAATGGGCGGAGAAGAAAGTTTTCTAGGAACCGGAGCCCAGTCTGGGGATTTTCCATCCCACATCCATTCGTAGGTATAGAATTCTCCAGATTTTCGAAGGGCTTCTATTTGTGCCGGTTCGAAGGGGCCAGATACTTTACCTTCTTTTGCGAGATAAACAGGTGCATCCATTTTGTTCTTCCTGCTTTCTATTCTCTCTAAATCCATGTAACTTTGAAATAAATATGATGAAGCGTAAAATTTATCTGCCTCTTTTCGCCGCCATTGTTTTGACATCCGCCTTCGGTTTCTTAAATGAAACTATCGCCGCACCGGCGACGGGAAGGAGTGCAACCGTAAGAAATAATACGACACCCGTGACTTCGACAGCTCAGCCTGCGGCACCTGTAACTCCTGCGGCTCCTGGAAATGTCGATACATTAAAACCATCTACTTCAGATGCGGATGAAGCTGGAACTCTGCCTGAACGAATCGATGTTCAGTCGATGAAGCGTCGTTACTGGACTGTGGGGAATGAAGACCTCATGGATGTCGTGCAGAATAGACAGTATACGAAGAAGGGGAGAATCGAGACTGCACTTCGATATGGCTTTTGGTCGGATGATCCGTTTGTGTCTCAGAAGTCGATCGGATTTTCCCTCGGTTATCATGTGAATGAGTTTTTCTCTCTTCATGGTTTTTATGCTTCGATTAGCGGTGGGACGAACGATGCTTATAAACAGGCTCAGGATGCACTCCGTGTTGCAGGATCTGTAACGCTTGATCCGGTAGTAAACCCAGCAAAATCCGTCATGGGTGCCGAGGCTCGAGGAAGCCTAGTCTACGGAAAGCTTTCGATTATGGGTAAGAGCATCATCTACTATGATCTGAACGTCGCGCTCGGGCTTTCCCAGCATACCGCAACTGATGGATCCTCAACTGGTTATTTTGGTGGATTCGGTCAGCAGTTCTATTTAAATCGAAATGTATTTCTTACGCTCGATTATCGAATGCTTTTTCACACCGATAAATTTAACAACCCGCCGATTACTTCTCGATCACTCACGACAAGCTGGATCCAGCTCGGAGTAGGTGTCTTCGCATTCTGATCTATTCTATAGAGTCTAAATACTCTGCTTTCGAAGGTCGATTACGACACAGGAAGAGTGTTTAGTATTTCAAAATGATTCCGCCATCATTTTGACGCCGATTTTTAATCGGCGGGTATCTGTAAAAAATAAAAACAATTGTTAAGACACCAATTTTGCCCTTACTAGGTGAGCGTCTTCTGTCGATAGGTTTCTTGGATACCTATGAAACTGTGGCTAGCAGTTCGTTTGCATCCTTCTTTCGAGAAGACTCGAGAGAAAGCAGATCTTCAGGAGAGATCCCATGGGTAAGTTTACAGACTTCATCCTTAGTAATTTAGGACACGTTTTACCAATCATTATTGCAGGCATTTTTGCTATCGCAATTATCCTCGAGCGAGTGAAGATGGTTTTCTTCACTTATCCACTCGCAGGACGAACGAAATTCTATCACCGCATTCGTGAACTGGTGATGGCGGATAAGGTTCAGGACGCTGTCGCGCTTTGCGATCAGTATCCACAGAAACCCGCTGTACAAGTCATGAAGGAAGGGCTCATGCGGGCTCACCTTCCGGAGCAAATGGTCAACGACGGGTTAAATATCGTCGTTGGTGAGTGGATTGAAAATATTTCAAAACGAACAGCGTTTCTATCCATGATCGCAAACGTAGCAACACTCTTAGGTCTCTTCGGAACCATCGCGGGTCTGATTCAGTCCTTCGAAGCCGTAGGACAAGCGAACCCTCAAGAAAAGTCAGCGCTTCTTGCTGCAGGTATTTCTAATGCCATGAACGCGACGATGATGGGACTTGCGGTTGCAATTCCTGCCATGGTGGCTTTCAGCTTTATCATGAATCGTACGAATCGAATGGTTGCAGAACTCGATCAGTGCTCATTAGAGACTCTCGACATCATTCGTCAGCGTGCTTATGGAGTTGAGACGAAGAGGGTAGCATAATGAGAAGGCACGAAGGATCACTCGATTTTGAATTGAACCTAGCTCCGATCATCGACTGCTTTACCGTCTTGATCACGTTCATGCTCGCGTCCGCATCCTTCGTATCGATCTCGTTATTTGATGCTGGATTTACTCCAGCAGAGGCTATTGGTGACCCGAACCCACCTCCTATCACGGTATCGCTCGATCTGAAGAAAAACGGATCTCTCCAAGTGGTAACGCATGGGAAGTTGAACTCAACAAATACATTCGCAAATCCTGATGAAGCGGCAGAAGCACTCAGACAGCTGAAAGAAAAATATCCCGGTGTAGAGTCGATGACGATCACCGCAGATCCAGAAGTCGAATACGAAGCTATCGTGAAAGCGATGGAGAAGTCTCGGAAGTATATGCCGGGAATGGTTTTAGGAGGATTTTAATATGAGTACAAACTCAATGGCGAGTGGACGGCGGCATCGTCGATCACGTGGACATGATGAAATTGCTCTGCAGATTACATCCATGGCCGACGTGTTTACCATTCTTCTCGTCTTCCTTCTGAAAAGTTATTCCGTTAGTGCGATCGACGTCGATGTAGGTAAAGACGTTAAAATCCCAGTGGCGAATGGGGGGGCGCAAACCATCGAAGCGATGAAGGTTCAGGTCACCGCAACCTCCATAACAATCGAAGGACAGCCGATACTTAAGCTTACAAATTATGAATCGGCTCCTAGTGATATTGCCCGCGACGGAACTTTTCCTGAAGTTGTAAAAGCTTTAAAACGTGAGCGTGAAAAACAGAAGCAGATTGCAACTGAGCAGTTAAAGCAGGGTGGAAAAGCAGAAGATATTAAGGCGAACTTCGATGCGAAGCTACTTGTGATCGCAGATAAAAAGGTGCCCTATAAACTTTTAAAAGTTGTTTTAGCGTCAGCATCTGCAATGGATTTTTCTGATTTTAAATTAGTAGTCGTAAGTTCGGATTAAGAGGGACGAAATGAAAAGTTATCGATCATGCACAAATGGAGTTTTAATTCTTATCACGACATTCATCGTGTGTTCGAATTATTCCTATTCTGCAGATCAGAGATTAGCGCCGAAACAGGTTCCAGTAAATTCATCTAAGAGTCTTACTACGAAACAGGAACGAATGGACCGCGCTGTTGATGAAATGGCGGCTTCATCACGCGAAACGGCAATATTAAATTTAAAGCGGATGCTTAAACTCAAGCGAGGCACCGCTGAAGAAGCCATGATTATTTGGCGACTTGCCGATATGGAGTGGAGATCTTCTAAAAGCTACTTCCGAGTCGGAGTGTCTAAGGGGGATAGTCTATCGGTTAACTCTCGTTTTAATGAGCTCCTTGAATCCTGTGTTGCTCATGCTACTGAACTTCTAACTCGGTTCCCAAAGTTTAAAAGTACGCGAGATGTAATCATTCGCCGTGGACGTGCATTCGAGGAATTAAAGAAGAAAGATTATGCGCTCAAAGACTACATGGACTACATTTCACGGTATCCCGATGAAAAAGCAACTGTCGAAGTGCGTCTGATGGCTAGTGATGTTCTGGCTGAGCAGAATAAACATTCTGAAATTCTAAAAATATTAAAACCTGTAAATGTCGATCAGAATTTAGGTGGTCTCGAAGGGCAAGTAGTCGAAAAACAGGCTTTAGCAAACTTCAATATGGAGTATTACCCAGAAGCCCTTCGTAAGGCTGAATGGCTTCTGCGTTTTGACCGTAATCGGGGTCTTAATAAAGACTCTGGCGGACACTACGACGAAGTTGTTTCTATGGTGGCTCTGTTTTACGGAACCGCTTACGAGAAAAGACTCGCTGGATATTCTCTTGAGCATGCTCTCGACTACTTTCGCAGACTCGAAGGCGGACATGCATTTGGTAAGCTTTCGCACGAATTCATGATCGTTATGCGCTCGAAAGAGATGCAGGCAGAAATATTAGGTTGGAAAGAACTCGTGCTAAAGAAAATGCCACGTTCGATCGACACCCTTTGGGTTATGGTTGATGCTTACGATGCGATTATTAGCTGGAAAGATTTCACTCATTTTGGTTCGATTGAACGAGATTTTGATTTTTATTTTTCACAAAATCCAGGTTCAATCGCTAAAGTACAAAGTTTAGAATGGTATAAAAAATTTAAGAAAACCCTTCTCGAGTTTGCAGATAAGACTTATTCAACCCTTCCTAAGAAAGATCCGAATGAAAATGATTTTAAAGTCATTCAGGGTCCATACCTTCTTGCTTTAAATGCCTTCATGAAGATCACCGATCCACGTGACGACACTAAAGCTAAGGTAAGATTTCGTATTGGTGAGTTCTACACCGGAGTAAAAGATTGGGAAAAAGCCCAATCTGCTTTCACGGATGTTTATCAAGCGAAATTATTCGTAGTCACGCCTGAATTAAGAGATCAGGCTCGACTTCGTGCGATGACAGCACGATATGATTACTTTAAGGAAAAGGGTGTTATTCCTCAGTCACTTAAGGCTGGAAAACTCACTTCTACGAAACGTTCACTGCCCGTCGATGTTGTTGAATGGATTAAGTGGGTAGACGAAGTCGCTGCCCAAAAAACAACGCAGCCAGAAGTGATGGATAAGCTACTCTTCGAAGCAAACCGAGTTGTTTATTCTTATAACGATATCGATCTCGCTTATAAGAGAATGCTCCATTATGTCGGAACTCGACCTAATTCAAAGCTAACCCCAGTCGTTTGCGCACTCATCGTAGATACTTTAATTGAGAGTGAAGCATGGGTAGCAACTCGAACGCTTGCAATTAAGTTTCAAGAAATGCCAAACGTTGCAGTGGGTGAGTTTAAGACGAAACTGATCCAACTCGAAAGAGATTCTCACTATAAGATCACGACAGGTGTATTTAAGATGAAGGACTACCCAAAAGCGAAAGCTTTTGCAGAGGAACACCTCAAGCTTTATCCAGATACACAGCATAAAGTCGAACTTCTTTCGATGTTGGGAAAAATCAGTCTCGAACTCAAAGATACTGAGGGTTCGCTAGCATACATGAATCAGGTGATTGATCTTGCGCCTAACCATGAATCAGTGGGTGCGGCATATTTTGTTCGTGCAACAGATGCAGAGAAAAAATTCCGTTTCAAACAAGCGTTTGATGATTTTTATAAAGTCTATAAGATGCCAGCAGAAAAGCGCGGAATAAGTGATGCTGATCTTCCATCTCTAAGGAAGAAACTCTTTTTCTTAGGTCTTGTCGCTGATGATAACAAAATCGCAGACACCTTAATGAAGAGTCAAGATTTCTGTGGCCGAGAAAATTCTCATGATCTCAGAGCAGAGTGTGAACGCTTAAGTGCACTTGCTTCAATTGATAATGAGAGCGATCGAAGAACGGCGTGGGCTTTTGCTGAACTCGGAAATAAAGCACCGAAGGAAGTAAAGGCAGCATGGTATGCTGCCGCGCTTGGCCGCGGCCATCAAATTCCAAATTCTGTTTTGATTTCTACCGTAGAGGAATTTAATAAATCGTTTGATAAACTCGATGTAATGTCACAAATGGAAGTACTGTCTGGCATTCAGGTTACGATTCCACGTGTGTACTCCAGAAAAATGGAAGTCGTAGAGAATAATTCACCGATTAGTAAAAAAATTGATGACTTGCAGCAGACGCTCCAAAAAAGAGTCCGTGAAGTTCAAGGGCTTGAAAAGGTTGCAGCAGCTCTCCTGACACTTCCTTCTTCTGAAGTGAAGGTGAAAGTTTTAGGTATGCTAGGTAGCGCTTATTCTAAAATTGCTGATCAACTTCGTACGATGAAAACCCCGAAGGGATTTCAACAAGAAGAGGAAGCGGTATTTAAACAGGCGATTACAGGTATGGTTGAGCCGTTAGATCAGAAAGTTGCGCAAATTGGAGCGCAAACATGGGATGTCGCAAAATCCGCAGGAATCCAAACCCCATGGTGGGATGCGTTTGCTGACCAAAACTATGGTGATTCTTTCGCGAGTTATGAAATCAAGTGGAAGCCTGAAGTTGCATATCTCGAAGGTTTAACGGATAACGGAAAAAAGTCGGCTTGGGCCGAAATGGTCAAAAAGAAAAAGACTCGTCCTATGATTTTCTTTTTCCAAATTTCTCAGTCACCACAGGCTGAGAAACTTGGACTTGATGAAAGTGATAAAACCTTACTTCAGCTTGCAACACTGCGTACGATGGGG
>JBGSHQ010000287.1:0-14829 GCA_041752095.1 Bdellovibrionia bacterium | reverse complement strand
GTTCGAGTTCTACCTTATGAACAGCGATTTCTCGGAGTACGTTAAACATATGCTGTTCGTTCGTTTTGTAGAGCGTACAGAGTGTACGCAGGGTTCCTACAGGTGGGGAGGAGAGGCCTCGCTCCCAGTTCGAAACAAACTGAGAAGATTTATACCCAAGATTAGCGGCTACTTCTTTTTGGGAAAGACCAGCAGCTTCACGGGATCTTTTTAATAATTCGGCTAACTCTCTTCCGCGTAGCATGATATTTTCACTCCTTGAAAATGGGGAATTTCAGTTTAAGCCTGAATCCATATTAAAGTAATGTGAGTTTGCACTAACCAAAGACTCTTCTTGATGGAGCGCCCGGCCATCGGGTAACCAGAATATATCGGGGTGTAGCGCAGCCTGGCTAGCGCACTTGCTTGGGGTGCAAGGGGTCGCTGGTTCAAATCCAGTCATCCCGACCAATTCAGGGGGCTCCATATTGGAGCCCCCATTTTTTTCGTCAAAGCGTTGACCTAAAAACTTTTCGTTTCGTTTTATCTAAGGATCTTTCGCTAATAGATCGAAAAGATAACGAGATGACTAAAAAGACTAAGCAAACTAATCTGCCCTGCGCGCTAGCACGCGAAAAACTCGAGGGTCGAATGATCGGCGGACGTTTTGCTGATCTCGCTAACTACAGCGCTTTATTTGATCGATCGAACGACGCGATATTTTTAGTCGATACTCGGAATTTTGAAATTCTGGAAACGAACCCAGCAGTGTCTGAGTTACTTGGGAATGATCGAAGTTGGAGTGGGACTAGTTTTTCATCCTTTTTTAATGAACAGGAAGAAAATGATGTTCAGGCATGGTTAAAACTTTGTCTTAAAAATAAAAGCGAAAATCCAACCTTGGAAGTTCAGTGTTTCCAATCGAAGTGGATAGAGTTCTCCTGCGCACGCGTGAATCTTGCCGATTACTGTGAGGTATTTCAGGTGCTGGCTCGTGATGTGACCGAAGAACGGCAAAAAGCTTTTCAACTTAAATCCCAATCTTTAACGGATGCGATGACGGGTCTTTCGAACTTTCGATCTTTTACATCCCGTCATCTTCTAGAACATGAACGCGCAATAAAAAAGGGATCACCCTATTCGATCCTCTTTTTCGATGTGGATCATTTTAAGCATTACAACGACCGTAACGGTCATCCTGCAGGAGACGATGCGCTCCGATTAGTGGCATCGACCCTTAAGGGATGTGCGGGAAGAACTGAGTTTGTAGCTCGGTACGGCGGAGAAGAGTTTGTCGTCTTATGTTCGAATGCAGATGAATCTTCGGCCTTAGCGTTTGCCGAACGGGCACGTACGGCTATCGAAGAATGCCCTTTTCCATTTGGTGAACACCAACCTATGGGTAAAGTTTCCGTGAGTGTAGGCGCTGCTACATTTAAACCCAATAAAACTGCAGCTCAGGTTTTAAAAGAAGCCGATGCAGCACTCTATCAGTCTAAGAAAGCAGGTAGAAATAGAGTTACCGTTTATAACGATGGATTAGAGTTGAAAACAGCAAAGGCCGGAAAATGAGAAAACTGAAACAATGCCTAATTGGAATTGGGGCGATATTCGTCCTTTCGATTGGAACTGTTCAAGCAGATGAGTCTTACACTTTTGTAGTTAAAAAACAGGAAGAAAAAGCTCAGGCGAAAAAGGGATGGAATCTTGCAGATTGGATTACTCAGCGAGACTCAATGAGGACACGAGATCTATGGCTTGCGATGCACACGCCAACACCCTATGAGTTTTATTTAGGGGGGGATTATCGATTTTTAAATGCCCCCCAGGATGCACGCGATCACCGTTTTCAGTTTGGTGCGTTTGCTAAAATTTTTGGTTTAACATTCGAATCCGAAACCGATCCCGATCGACTTAATGCATTTTTTAATGTTCGAGTCTTCGGTCTCTACCAACAGGGTACGAATATTACGCTTTTTGGTGGGTTAATGTCCCAAATGAGCTCGGCCGGAGGTACCTTTAGAAGTGGCGCCTATGGTGCATCTGCTACGCTCTATTTACACCAAAAAGGTGGTTTAGAAGGGAGCTATCGTAAATATTTAGATGGCACTTATGATCCCACAGGTGTTGGAGCCGGTGGAACTCAAACTGAAGCAAATCTCTTTCTCGATTTTAAATTTTTACGAATCTATGGCGGTTATCTCAGTACAAGTGTGGATCCCGATCGCCATGACGGATATCAAATAGGCGTGCGGTTCTTCTTCTAGCAAAAAAAGGCTGCTTTTCCGGTAATAATGGCACCAATTCCACTGTGGCCTAAAGAGATTCAATTTTGATTTCTCAAAATTGATCCATTTTTTCAGCTAGATACAGGAAAGAATGAGTTGGCGCGGCGTTTGCTCTATGGGGAGCGTCGGCATGAAGCCAGTCCGCACTGGATATCTCTACCGCAAAAACCCTAAAAAACCGTCCTTTTTCAAACCGCCATGGAGGTCGTTATGAATCGTTTTTTATTACTTAAAAAAATAGTTCTGTCTTTCAGTATAGTATCAGTTTCACTCGCATTCGGTTCTTCCCCGGATATTGTGGGAGGTGTGGAAGTTTTAGAAGCGGATGGGGAAGCTGCGTCGACGGTTGGTCTCGTAACTCGAACACCTCAGGGAACAGGGCTCTGTACGGCTTCGATTTTGGCGTCGGATATTTTAGTTACAGCGGCCCACTGTGTCTCCGAATCTCATGGTCAAGCAACTCACCCCAGTAATGTACGAGTTCTTTTTGGAAAAAATTTAAACGGTAAAAATGTAAAAGTTCAGTTAGTCACCGGAGTTAAAGTACATCCGAAATGGAAGGGAGATTTTTCGCGAGGAGTGGATCAGGGGGATATAGCTATCCTTCGATTCTCCGGAGGATTACCTGCAGAATATCGTACAGCAAAGCTATTACCTTCTAAAACTTCTCTACAGCGTGGTGGTACGGCGTTACTCATTGGGTATGGTGTAAGCCATATGGATGAAAATGGAGGAACAGGCGCCGGCATTTTACGGAAAGTTGACGCTGTGATTGACAGTCCAAGATTCGGAAAAACCGAGGTTCTCCTCGATCAACGAAACGGTCGTGGTGCATGTCATGGAGACTCGGGAGGACCCGCATTTATACGGGATAGGGCCGGAAACCTTCTACTTTGGGGTGTCACAAATCGGGCAGATCCAGAAACAGCCGGGGATTGTTCTGAAGGATCCGTCTATACTCGCATTACAGCCCATTCATCGTTTATCCAGTCCACAATTAAGGAGTTACGAGCACCTAATAAGTAACAATCTGCGTCTTTTAAGTCTGGGAATAAGTGAGGTATTCTAATAAAATGAACAGGATATACGTAATCTCCACCGCAATCCTTCTCTTTTTATCAAACCTATCAGCAGAAGCCGGAATTCGTGTTGTGAGCGATATCGACGATACTTTAAAAATCACAGATGTGGGATCAACCCCACAAGCTGTATGGAATGGGTTATTTACTTCTTCAGCCTTCACAGGAACTTCAGAACTTTACCGAACTCTTTCGACATCGAGAGGTTATCAATTCGAATACTTAACAGGTGCGCCTGAATATCTTAAGTTTAGGGTTAAAAAATTTCTTAAGAAAAATAACTTTCCGGTGGGAAAAATCCACTTACGCCCAGCCGTGGGAAGTGGTGGAACTAAAGTTTATAAAATAAAAAAACTCAAAACCATTTTTGAAAAAAATCCAGACGATCAGTTTATTTTAATTGGTGATGATACACAGTACGATTTTGAAGCCTATGACGACCTCTATCGAACATTTCCTGATCGAATACTCGCCATTTATATACGGAAGGTTAAAAACCAACCCCTACCCCCATCTGCGTATTCATTTTTAACCGCCTTTGATATTGCTAGAACGGAATATTTAATGGGGAGACTTGAAACAGTCGAAGCCGCACCCACAGCGCTTTCCATTTTATCTGAAAAAAGAAATCGAAAAATTTTACCTCGATTTAATTACTGTCCATCGAATCCAAACTTTATTTTTATGGACCCAAAAATGAAGGAATGGGATTCCTTAATTCGTGCTCGAGTCGAGGACATTTGTCAGGCGAGAAACCTTCCATTTGAAATGGATTGAGTATGCCTGAGTGGATATCGATTTATTTGAATGCGACAAACCCATATTTTTATCCCAGTGTTTTTTTTGCTTTATATTTATCGGGTATCGGGGCACCCATTTCAGCTGATTTAGTTTTTCTTACCGTTGGATATTTAGCTTATCAGGGGCATGCTGATTATCGAATATTGGTCCCACTTGGTGTAGTCGCCATCATAGCAACTGATACCACACTGTTTTTCATTGCCAGAAAATTTGGTCGTAAGGTTCTATCCTTTTGGCCGTTTCGAAAAATGATCACGACTGAAAGGCTAAACACCGCCGAAGCAAGTTATCGAAATTATGGTTACCGGATGATTTTTTTCGCCCGCTTCATGCCAGGAATTCGAACAGTTTTTGTTTTTACGGGCGGCCTACTTCGACTCGATTACCGTAAGTTTATACTTCATGATTTTTTAGGTGGGGCAGTTGCCATTCCCTGCACGATTTATTCTGTAAAGTGGGTAGCAGGAAATCTAGACGGCATTCATTCGCAAATCCAAAAAGCACAGTGGTTTGTACTCACCGCTATCGGTTTAATCATTGGATTCATACTTTTTAAAAAGCATCTTCGGAAAATTTAAATTATTTAAAGGGTTTTTAGAAACTCAATAATTGAATTTTTTTCAAATTTCGAAAATATTTCAGCCCCATTTTTAAGAAAAATTCCTTCATCATGGCCGAAGTTTCTCATGCCGAATTTTTTTGTATCATAGAGATGTTGAACTCGAGTTTTCCAGGCGGCGGGTGTTTTCTCACCGATCGGATAACCTACACATTCGGAATCGAAATCGTGATCTTTGTCGAGCGCAGGTCCTGACCAATAAGTGGAAGCACGGTCTTCAGAGCGAGTAAGGAGTTCGCAGAGATTTGGGATGGAGTTATTATGAAAATAAGGAAAACGAGTCCAAATACCCACTAAAGGGGGTGGAACGTAGCCTTTCTGTGCCCGAATGATGATTCCATTTGATTTAGAAATGGCCAATGGATTTAGCCCTTTTTCGAGAGATGTCATCCCCTGCCAACGATTCGGATCAGTTTTAACGTCACGGACGGGTGTTCTATTTAAGTAACGAACCTCTGCGGTTTTAATTTTTTCGATTAAAGACATTTTATCAGAATCAGCAAGGCTCCAGTTTTTAATATATACACCATGGCACTTTGCACAGGATTGATTAAAGAGAGCTTCTCCGTGCTGAGCGCGTTCGAGGAGAATTTTTTCTGGCGGGAAAAAATCAGTATACCGTGGGGGCTCACTTGAAAAAACGGCTGTGGTCAGCGATTTTACAGCGTCGGCATTTTCCTTTAGCCAGTTCTCAAGTTCGTGTAGATCTGTGCCTCGACCAATTTCATTCCAGATGAAGTTCGTAAAAATTGGGTTACCGGCAACAACTGAACCATCGGATAGCCATCTGTTTTTATATTTTAAATTCCACCAAACCGCGGGCTTGCTATCGGCTGGAAAAGTTTTTAAGAACTCTTCTCTTGGATTTTTCTCAAACTCGGGATTGAAAGTTGCATAGTCATCCTGGTTTCTGCGTGCAAGTGAAAGTGCGACTTGTGCAAGGGAAGTATCTAATCCCAGCGCGAGTGGATTTTTTGCCCCGATGCTCTTTGATCGATTTCGAAAATTATCGTAAAGAGCGGTCTCCTCAGGTGTTGCGTGAATAACGTCGCGAAACAGAGGGGTAGGAATCAAATTCATTACCTTTTTCCCGTTTACAAAAAAATTATTCGCCTCAGGAAAGCGATTGGTGAGGCCTAGAATTTTTTTTCCAAACAGATTCGAGCTATGGCAAGCGGCGCAAGAAATGGTAAGCGCTTCTGCGCCATTAATTTCAGTTTGAGTAACTCCCATGCGAAGTTTCTCGTGCCCAATCCGAGGGGATGGGATGTCGAGCCCGCCTTCATCCCTGTTCTGTGGAAAGGTGTGAAGACCCAGTTTTGCGAATAAATCATCAGTAGAGTTAATTTTTGAAAAATTTTTAAAGGCCTGAGTGAGTATTTTTCGAATCGGATTTTCAGTGGGTTCATCTAAAAAGTGCTCGAGAGGTCTCCAGGGGATGTAGGCTGCAGAAATGGTAACGGGATAGTCGAGTGTATGACGAAGTCCGATTTCTTTTTGGATTTTAAAATCACCGGCAGAAAGTTCATAGGGGTTACTTCGAGGCGCTGTTAGAGCTACTCCCTCGCTCCAGTCGGGTGTTGCTTCCGCGTTCGAAGTTGATGGAAATGCCAATAGGAAAGTCGCAAGCAATAAGCGCATAGAGCCCCCAAGGATTCTTAGGTAATATCGAATCTTTAGGTGAAATCCAATTTAGGTTTTGGCACTGTGGCTTTATGAACAATAACTCCATCGTCCTGCGAATTTTATGCCTCTTTTTAGTATCAGGATGTTCATCTCCGTCCACGGAGCCGCGTCATCAAGACGGGCATGAAGCATGGGGCCAGGAATGGATTGTATCGACCCAGGGACGAGCCACAACGGATGCAGTCAGTGAAATTTATCATTCAGGTGGGAACATCATCGATGCTGCGATTGCAACTTCATTCGCAATCTCCGTAGAGCGACCTCATTCGACGGGATTAGGTGGTGGTGGTTTTATGATTTACCGAGAAGCAAAAACGGGAAAAACCTACGCAATTGATTTTCGTGAACGGGCTCCACACGCTTCTAAAGAAGATATGTATCTTGATTCTAAAGGTTCGGTTATTCCTAAAAAATCATTATTAGGGATTTATTCATCTGGAGTTCCTGGATTAGTAAAGGGTCTGATCGAAATTCATAAGCGCTTTGGAAAATTAGATCTGAATAAAATTACTGAACCTGCAGTTAAACTCGCACGCAATGGGTTAGTTGTTTACCCAGCATTAGCAAAAGCGCTCAGTGAAAAAGCAAAAGACTTGAGTCAGTTTAATTCAACAAAAGCAGTTTTTTTAAAAAACAATGACGATCCTTATCGTGAAGGAGAGATTTTAATTCAATCCGATCTCGCTGATACCATTGAAAAAATCGCTAAAACTAAAGGGAAAACTTTTTACACTGGCGAGATCGCCTTAAAAATTGAAAAAGAAACCAATGGCTGGATTAATAAATTTGACCTTAAGAATTATCAGGTGAAGTGGCGTGAGCCTCTAAGAGCGCAAATAAAAAACTTTGAGGTCATCACTATGCCGCCCCCCAGTAGTGGCGGCATTCATTTAATTGAAATTCTGAATATGCTTGAGAACGAGCCGCTGAAGCAGCAAGGTTTTCAATCTGCTGAGTCTACACATCGAATTGCGTCCGCGATGCAGCGAGCATTCCTTGATCGTGCCCGTTATCTGGGTGATCCAGATTATATCAAGGTGCCGGTAAAGACACTCATTTCAAAAGAACACGCACGATCGCTTTGGAGCTCTTTTAGTCCCGTGAGCGCATTAAAGGCTGAAGAATTAGAGAACACAACCGAGGTAATTCCAGAGCATTCAGAAACGACGCATTTTTCCATTATGGATCGCTATGGAAATGTCGTTGTTTCTACCCAAACTATAAATGGATGGTTTGGGTCTGGAATGGTCGTTCCTGGGGCAGGATTTTTATTGAATAATGAAATGGATGATTTTTCATCTAAACCGGGTTCGTCAAATTTATTTGGTGCAGTCGGTTCGAAAGCAAATGCAGTTCATTCAGGAAAAACACCGTTAAGTTCGATGTCTCCAACGATAGTATTAGAAAACGGAAAACCTCGAATGGCGCTGGGAGCGCCTGGTGGGACACGAATTATAACATGTGTGGCGCAGTTATTTTTAAACCACTTCATTTACGGCATTCCATTATATGAATCGATAAAGGCACTTCGAATTCATCAGCAATGGAAACCCGATGTGCTCTCAATTGAATCACCGGGATTCAAACCTGAAGTCGAAGATCGGTTAAAGAAAATGGGTTGGAATATTAAAAAAGAAGGTGCCGGATGTGCTCTGATGGCGGTAACAGCAGAGAATGGTCGTCTACATGGTGTTTCAGAAACACGAGATGCGGGTAAGGCTTACGGTGAGTGATGACGAAAAAACTATTTTGGATTACGTGCGATAAATATTCGAAATTTTATCCTCCCGAACTTCCGGTGGTAGAGGGTCTCGTTGCGAACGGGACTATAGTTATTCCGGTAGTGTGGACAAAAGAAGTATTACCAGAACTTGGCTCTAATGATTATGTGATCATAAGAACACCGTGGGACTATTTAAATGAATATGTGAGGTTTCAAGAGTGGTTGAATCAACTTCCGGTTCAAAATGTTTTTAACTCTAAAAAAGTTCTGCTTTGGAATTCTGAAAAAACGTATTTACAAGCTTTAGAAAGGGGAGGAATAAAAATAGTTCCAACCTGTTGGATAAAGCCGAAGACAGATTCGGAAGTCCATAAAGCGATTGATACTACCTTTCCTGGATCTGAAATCGTAATTAAACCAGTCATAGGCGCCGGCTCTTTGGATACTTTTCGATTAAAGGTCGGCAGTTATCCGACTCAAGGGTTATATATTAACCAGTCGGCGATGATACAGCCCTTTTTAAAAGAAGTAATAAATGACGGAGAATGTTCCTTAGTTTATTTTTCTGGAAAATTTAGTCACGCGATTCTTAAAAGGCCTAAGTTGGGCGATTTTCGGGTGCAGGAAAGTTATGGCGGGATCATGACTCCTTTTTTTCCGAGTAAGGGCGAGCTTAAATTTGGTGAAGATATCTTTCTTCAGTTTCAGGTAAATTTTCCTTCAGAGCCTTTACCTCTTTATGCTCGCATTGATTATGTAAAGGTTAATGGAACTCCCCTGTTGATGGAGTTAGAGTTATTAGAGCCCGACCTTTATTTTCATCACGCCCCGGAGGCAATTCCAAAATTTGTTCAGGCCGTATTAAGACGAATGTCAGTCGGGCAGTTTTAATCCGCTTAATGCATCTGCAGTACTGATTTTAGGTTCATATCCAAAGTCTTTTCTAAAGGCTTTATCGGAGATGACGACTGGGTACTTAAAAAAATCAACCAAGTGCTTTGGGAAGTACTGACCGGCAAACTTAAGTCCTCGAAGGATGGCTCTAGAAAAAAAAGAAGGAATGGCTATGGGCGCGCCTCCCACGAGTCGAATCGCGTGTGAAAAAGCGATAACTCCTTCACCAGAAACATTATACATTCCCGATTTATTGCCTTCGAGGGCGAGTAGAATTGCGTTTGCCATATCAAGCTCATGAATGAACTGCCACATGGGATCGTATCCCAGTAATACCGGACAGAGTTTTCCTCTAAGATAAGTTGAAACCTGGTTTTTAATTCTATCTCCAATAATGTTGGTCGGGCGCAGAATGACGGTTCGAACCTCAGGGTTTCTTAATGAGAAGGCAACGGATACATTATCCAGTTCAACTGCATCAACAATTTCTGGAAAAGTCTGGCTCGCTAAAAGCGGGTCATCTTCCGATATGTACAAATGATTATGCTGATGGGCTCCATAAACATGAAAGGTGCTTAATACGATGACCGATTTAACTTTATATTTTAGTGCCAGATCAAGAAGACTACGAGTTCCCAGAACATTTAAATTAAATCGCTGAGTTTTACGAAGTTTTGCCGCAATCGGTACCCGACCCAGATGAATAATCGCATCGAACGAATGAAGCCGAAATAAATCAGCCATTTTCCGTTGCCGATAATCGACTTGAAAGAATTTTCCAGGAAATAGGTCACCCGCATGAAGGGGACGTGGATCAACACCAAAAAGTTCATATTTTTCTTTTAGAACATCCGCAACAACTAATGCTAATCCACCCGTGGCGCCGGTAATGAGAATTTTTTTCATATCCCAACCCCCGTGAAAATTTTTTCACCCCGGGCTTTTAGACCCATCAAAATTTCAGCGTTTATCGAATCTTTAACTAATTCTACTTTCTTTTTTACTTCGGAGTCGGGTTCGTCAGGATTTCCTTCAAATAAAATGGGTTTTCCATATCGAATGGTTACTTTTGTGGGTAATGGAATGAGTCCCGTCGCAATAACGGGTAAATAGGGGATTCCCATTTTTTTTGCTAGCGGCATAAGCTTCGAAATGCTCGGTAATGCTTCTTCGCAGCCGATCACTCCAACGGGCACAATGGGTGTTTTAGTTTCCATTGCGAGTCGAACAAATCCAGTTCCGAACGACTGAAGTTCATAGCGATTGAAAATGGGCTTTCCAAGACCGGTTACTCCTTCTGGAAAAACCATGAGTGATTCGCCACGCTCAAGCAGGCTTTTAGCGTTATGGATATCTCCAGTAACTTGTCCACAGCGTGAAAAAAAAGTACTTATGAAAGGAAGCGATGGTGCCCATTTCTCAACCATTCCTCGTAACAGACGTGGGGGCTCCAGTTCGAGTAAGAGCGCTGTTGTAATAAGCATTGCATCGATTGGAATTTGCCCCGAATGGTTGGACACAAAAAGGCAACGCCCTGTTGGTATATTTTCGAAACCCGAGTTCACCACACGAAAATAGTGGCGATAAAGAAACGAAGTGAAAGCTATGGATGCTTTTACAGAATCGGGATTTACGCCCCACGGATCAAACCCAGTTGAAGCTAGATTTTTTAGAGCGCGTTCAACTTTTGATTTCTCTTCATTCGAAAGATAAGAGCTAATCATTTTTTTTCTCAGATCACGCAACATGGATAAAAGTTCCCTTGAACATCTATTCTACAGAATTATGTAAGGAATTAAAGTGAGTCGAGATCGAGTTTGCGTAATTCGGGAACTAGGTGCGCTATGAGAGCCACGGTTAAGAGAGTCATAATACCGCCAAAAAGAATAGATGGAGCTAACCCGAGAAGACGAGCTGCTACTCCACTTTCGAAGGCGCCAATTTCGTTTGATGACCCGATAAAGATAGAGTTTACAGCTGCGATGCGACCTCTCATGGACTCAGGCGAACAAAGTTGTACGATTGAACCTCGAATAACCATACTGACACTGTCAAGTCCTCCTGAAAGTGAGAGAAGCACGCAGGAGAGGTAAATATTTTTTGAAAGCGCAAATGTTAATATACAGACACCAAAACCGGTCACAACAAGCAGGAGCAGTTTTCCAGCGCCTTTATTAACAGGTTTACGGATGAGCCATAAAGTCGTCGTTATTGCCCCAATGGCAGGTGAGGCCCTGAGAAATCCGAGTCCGGTTGGGCCGGAGTGTAAAATTTCTTCCGAAATCATAGGCAATAGAGCGGTGACTCCACCGAATAGGACAGCGAACATGTCGAGTGTTAATGCGGAAAGCAGAATTTTATTTTTGAAAACAAATTTAAGCCCAGCTAAAAGATCTTCTATAAAAGCGACTGACTTTTTTTCAACATATCGAAAAGGCTGATGATCGTAAGTGAGTGTGAAAGCGAATCCGAGAGCAAAGAATAATAGCGAGGATCCAACCAGATATGCTGTTTCAGCTCCATTCCATGCGATAAGAAATCCCGCTGAAACAGGCCCAAGCATGTAAGCGAGTTTCATTGCAGAAGTACTCAAAGCAACCGCTCTATTGATATTTTCCTTTTCGACCACTCGTGAAGTTAATGATTGAAAACAAGGAGAATAGAAACTCCGTGCACAGCCTGTAAGGAAAGCTGCTATTAAAAGATCATCAGGTGATTTTGCATACCACGATAATAGGATTGATGTGAGCGAGACAAAAATAACCCAAAGCATGACACGCTTTGGGTTTGATCTGTCGACGATATAGCCAGCAAAAAGCGCTAAGCTGATAGCTGGAACGGCTTCTGCCAATCCAATTAACCCAAGATCAAGAGGATCTCGAGTAAACCGATACATTTGCCACCCCAGCGTGACCGCCTGAAGTTGGATCGCAAAGGACCCAAAAAATCGGACGCTCACTAGATAATAAAAACTTTGATTAAATCGTGTCCCAGGCATATCGCTCATTCTCAAACGCATGATCAGCGAGCGATTTAATCAATTCATCATCATTTTCGTCAATTTTATTAAAATTTGATTTAGTCCGTCTTCTGACCTGACCAGAAAAAACCTCTAGAATTTCTAGTTCTTTCTTGGCTTCTACCGCACCCTTTTCCTTGATTGAAGAATCAACACGACTTAAAACCGCGGAAAGAACAAATAGGTCGATCATGATGTCAGCGAGTCGTTTTGTTGCGAACTGTTTACCAATAATATTTTTACCGTGCTTTTTAAGGATGCGATCGGCAGCACGTGCAAGGTCACGAACACCCTCTTCGAAAATTTCAGCCTGAGGCTTCAGAAGAGGATCTAAGCGTGTAAATGTCCCTTTAACGGCACCAACTTTTGTTTCTTGAGACACTCGGCGTAGTGCATATTCAGAAATAGTACCGAATCCTTTAATCGGGTCATTAAAAATTCCCTCAAGCGATTTTGAAAGATCCGTTAACTTTTTCCCCACCTCATTCATTGCAGTTAAGGCAATAAAGAGTCGAAGAATGTCATTAGTACCTTCAAAAATGCGATTAATTCTTGAATCCCTCATGATTCGTTCATAAGGAAATTCGCACATGTAACCGTTACCGCCCGCCGCTTGAAGCGCTTCATCTGCGGTTCTCCACAGACATTCAGTTGCGAAAACTTTTGAGATGGCTGCTTCTACTGCGTATTCAGTTGAGCCACTATCTACAATTCCGGACACGAGACTGACCACAGATTCGGTCGCATAACATTCTACCACCATGTGACCCAGTTTTTGCTTAATGAGCCCATACTCCATAATGGGCTTTCCAAATTGAACTCGCTCTTTACACTGTTTCGAAGTGAGTTCAATTAACCGCTTCATGGCTCCAACGCACCCGCCGCCCAGTCCAGTGCGACCGGAGTTGAGTACGTTCATAGCAACTTTAAAACCTTTCCCCACTTCTCCGAGGACATTGGCTGCAGGGATTCGTACATTATCGAAGTTTACAGTCGTTGTATTACTGGCTCGAAGACCCATTTTATCTTCGTGTGGACCCGTGGACACACCGACCATATCTCGGGTGACAATGAAAGCAGTCATCTGACCTTCGGGTCCATCCGTTCGAGCAAAAACGGTATAAAAACCTGCAATTCCACCATTGGTGATCCAAAGTTTATTTCCATTGAGTATCCAATCGTTTCCATCCCGAACCGCTTTGGATTTAATCGAAGCTGCGTCGGATCCCGCACCCGGCTCTGTTAGACAGAACGCTGCAATCATTTCACCTGTCGCAAGCTTCGGATAAAATCGAGCGCGTTGTTCGTCTGTACCGTAAAGAAGGAGTGCACGCATTCCAATGGAACTATGAGCGCCTGCGGTGATTGCAATAGAACCGTTATATTTTGAAATTTCCTGAAGAGTACGTGAATACGCAGTACTATTCATCCCCATCCCGCCATGGGATTCGGGAATAATTAAGCTAAAAAGTCCGAGACTTTTCATTTCCTCGAGAACTTCAGGGGGAAGCTCACCCGCGCGATCCCAAAGACGAGATTCATGGTCCCGATCTTTATAGGCGGAACCCAATGCGTCAACGACTCCTTTTAAAATCTCAGCATCTTCTTTCTTCATTTTAGGAAAGGGAAGAATGACGTCTTCCTCGATATATCCGAGACAAAGTGACCGCATAAAACTTTTTTCATTCTTTTCCATAACCAAGGCTCCGCTTTAATGAAGATTAACTTTTATTGAGTGTGACCTATAGTCAGATGCTGTGCAATTTACTTATACCGTCAGAAAATAGACGCCACTCTTTAATTAAACACCATTTGCGTTCGCATAAAAAAGCGTAGAATAGAAAGGCATCTCAACCTTTACGTCCCAAACTCGGAGCCAGTTCATTTATGTTTCACAGCCGATATTCAATAGGATTTTTGATTACTGCATCCCTTGTTTTTAGCTCACCGGTAGAGGCAAGTAATCTGAGCTGTGCTGTACTGCCCCAACTTTTCAGTCTGTATTTCCGATTTCATTATGTTCATCGATCCATGAACGATGAAATTAAAAACCATACCATTGATCAGTTTATTAAAACTATTGATCCGTCGAAGACCCTACTTTTACAGGGACAAGTCGAAACAATTAAAAAGAATCTTTCAGACACGTTTAAAACAATGGACGAAGGCAATTGTAAAGCAATCGATGAGGCTCAATCGATGCTCGCCAAGGGCGTTGAAGACAACGAGAAGTTTGCAAAAGAATTTTTAAATGAAAAATATGCATTAGATGAAACCGTTGATTTGATTACAGATCCTGAAAAGAGGAAGTACGCAAAGGATTTAGAGGAAAAAAAGAATCTTTTGAAAAAGATGATCCATTTTCAAATCACAAACGAAATGCTCGCAAAAACAAAGCTTCCTGAAGCTAAAAAAAATGTAGTTCACCGATACGAACTTGATTCCAAAAGAATTAAAGAAAAGAAATCGAGTGATCGACAGGTCGACTTTGCAGAAGGATTTGCTTTAGCTTTAGACCCACACTCCAGTTACATGAGTTCAGATTCTTTAGAGGAATTCCGAATTCAAATGCAACTTTCACTTGAGGGGATTGGGGCATCTTTATCATCCCAAAACGGCTTCACGTTGGTCGAAGAAGTTATTCCTGGTGGAGCAGCGGATCGATTAAAAATTTTACAACCCAAAGATAAGATTATAGCCGTTGCACAAGACGGACAGAAACCAGAATCTGTTGTGGACAT
>JBGSHQ010000286.1:0-2352 GCA_041752095.1 Bdellovibrionia bacterium | reverse complement strand
TAGTGTGAGCGCCGACGAGTCACCTACACCCCTACAGCTGAAGGACGGGTTCTATGCCGGTAGCACAGATCGCGACATAATCATAAAATTGCAGCTGACAGCACCGAACTGGCGAGACTTTTCTGTGTTCCTAGAGAGGCTAGGAGAGGCTAACAAAGGATCTGATGGCACCGTGCAAGAACGCCACAGGCTGCAGCCCCCCTCAGGCATGCCAAACGCTGCCCCAACAACAGGCGAGGTAAGGTTTCAGTTTGAGCTACCTTGGAGCATTAACCAGTATGTACGTATACGCACAGCATTGCGGACGAGCCAGCCACTTACGCTCTACGACAAAGTCCAGCTGGAGCAGGAGCTCCACCTTCTTCTGCTTTAGCAGTGTTCTTCGTCGATAGCGCGACTTGAGTTGCAGCTTGCTGGTTTAATTGATCCAGAAGTCCTGCATCACCTTGCCCGGGAGCTTTCGTCTGAGGCTGCGTTGCGATCTGAGCTAAAAGAGTACCATCGAACGATGTATCATCGGTCGCTGATTTCTTTTTAGTGTTTTTCGCTTGCGGGTTCCCTTCCGAGAGCTGGTTCGGGCTGTCTGCTACTGACAGCGTCTGTACTAGATTGTTTGCGATTTCCATTTTCTTCACCTCCTTTTACGCTTTTACTGGTCTCAGCTGCGCCATTCGACGCAGTATTTCTCGGTTCACTTCTTTTCGCTCGGACCACTCCAGCGAGTTTTTCTGCAAGGTTACTCGATTTATTCGGTTCCATTGCAGCGAGAATTTTTCCTAATTTAGCTGACGAGAGGCGACTCATTGCCTCTACCGCTAGTCTTTCATCAATCGTTGCTACGATCGCAGAAGCTGATTTCGGGCTCATTGATTCAAAAGTTTCAACAAGCTTCGTAATTTTTTCTTCGTTTTTCGAATCACCCAAAGCCTGGCTTTGTTTAATATCTTCACGTAATGCATCGATCTTTTTTAATTCATCTTCGACCGCACGCTCTTTTGCAAATAATTCATCTTCGCGGTGCTTTAACTCTTGGTCTTTCTTACTGAGTTCGCGTTTCATTTCTTGGAAATCTTTAATCGACACTTCATCGGTTAAACAACCACCCACTTTTTTCTCTGCAACTGGAGCGACATGGGGTGATTCACTTTTAGACTCCTCATGCGCTTTCGGTGCATCATGAGAATTTTCTTCGGCTAGAACTTCTGGAGACTCAGCAGTTAATGTCGTGATAAAAAGGCTTCCAGCACCAATGAGCGCTGAAAGAATAAAAATGGATCTTAAATCTAATTTAAACCGACTGAATTTCATCACGCTATTTCGCTCCACTCATCTTCTTCAGAAGCATTAAAGCCTCGAAAGACATAAATTTCTTCAAGCTCTTTTTGCTCTTTTTTTCGAACTTCGATTTTAAATTCGTTAAATGCTTTTTCGCGTAAAATCTCTAGCGCCTTGAGTGCCCGCTTTGCATTAAGAACTTCTTTCAAAGCTTTTTCGACTATTTTTCTCGCACGGAGAATTGCGTGATCAGCTTGTAAAATTCTTATTTTATTTCCGTTAATAAATTCGGTTTCGATTTGATAAGCCAACACAGGCTGGGAAGTACTTGGTAAGGTGTCCCGTCGATCGAGAGCAGATTCAGTTTCTTTGATGAGCCACTCTTTATGTTTGAGGGTTTCTTGATATTTAATTTGAGCGAGCGCGAGGATACGCAAAGTCTCTTGCTCTTTTGCTTTGCGAACTTTTTCTACTGCTTCTAATTTGAATCGAAATTTCTTTTTCATTTCCCCTTAAGATCCTTCGGGATAAAACCGACATGGACTTCTTTTCATTGTCTCTGAAAGAAGTGCGGTCCTCTAGACTGAATGTTTTGCCGAATCTAAACGACCGATAGGCGAGAATTACCTACGTGCTTGTGACACATTTTCTGCAGCTCGAACGATTCCCTGCATAGCGGAGAGGGTTTCATCGATCGAGCCGGTGTCCTGAATTTTTTGTCTTAAAAACTGATTAATTCGTTCATTTACGGCAATGGCTTGGTCAATTTTAGGATTTGACCCTTTAGCGTAAGCACCAATATTAATCAGATCTTCGGCCTGATTATAAAGAGCCATCCATTCACGTATTTTTCCAGCCCATTCTTGCTGGGTTGCGTTTGTAACAGAATTAAAAACTCGCGATGTCGATGCAAGGATATCGATCGCAGGAAAATGATTTTTTTGAGCTATTTTTCGAGAGAGT
The DNA here is from genome assembly GCA_041752095.1 of Bdellovibrionia bacterium. Taxonomy (GTDB): domain Bacteria; phylum Bdellovibrionota; class UBA1018; order UBA1018; family UBA1018; genus JACMQW01. The sequence continues at coordinate 114 of JBGSHQ010000286.1, read as the reverse complement.
ACAATGTGACCGTCAAGTATTGATCGCGCCGAGTCGGCTATCGGATCATCCATGTCATCGCCTTCGACAAGTACAGTGAAGAGTCCTGTAATGGATCCGCCATTTACACCCGTG
>JBGSHQ010000285.1:0-8479 GCA_041752095.1 Bdellovibrionia bacterium | reverse complement strand
ATTCATTCCGGTCTTCCGTCCTTCATAAATGACCCCGTCCAGATCGGTCATAAGAAGATTCTCTCGTCGGACCCCGAGCCGAAGAAACATCCTTGCCGAGGAAATACAGGCAGCCCCTCCGCCGACAAATACGCACTTCACCTCTTCAATTTTCTTTCCCACGACTTGGAGCGCATTCAAGAAGGCGGCCCCGCAAATAATCGCAGTGCCATGCTGGTCATCGTGAAAAACAGGTATTTTCAAAGTCCTTTTCAGCTCTTCTTCGATATAAAAACATTCGGGCGCTTTGATGTCCTCAAGGTTAATTCCTCCGAAAGTCGGCTCTAATGCCTGGCAAGTACGGATAACGGTGTCAGGGTCGGGGGCATTCAACTCGATATCAAAAACGTCAATGTCAGCAAATTTTTTGAAGAGAACCGCTTTTCCTTCCATGACGGGTTTTGAAGCGTGCGGACCGATATTCCCAAGACCGAGCACCGCTGTCCCATTCGTAACGACCGCAACGAGATTTCCGCGCGCCGTATACTCGTAGATGAGGTCCTCTTTCTCCGCGATCATTCTACAGGGTTCGGCGACGCCGGGAGAATACGCGAGCGAGAGGTCGTGCTGAGTCGCTACGGATTTCGAGGAAATTACCTCAATCTTCCCTTTACGGCCTTTGGAATGGTAATTTAGGGAGTCGCGATAAATGTTCATATATTTTCAGCTTAGTTCATTTATACGCCCCGACGCTAATACAACATCTTGCATTTATATTTGCATTCATAGAACGGCATGTTAAGCTCAATGAATGAACTCATTCGCGCCAAATTGCTGCGAACGGATTCCGTCAACCGCTTGAAAAGGTAGGCAGTACAAAATGGGTAGTGTGAAGAATCAGGTGGACTCGATGGAAGACAACGGAAGAAGCCCTTTGAACTTTCAGATCAGCGCGCAAAACTCGATGGTCGTGGTGTCTTTTTCCGGCGCCCTGATTAACAGCAACCTTGGTGTCTTAGAGAAGTGCATAATTGAAGTTCTCGGAAGCAAAGCGACATCGGTGGTTCTCAATTTTAGAAAAGCGACGAAACTCGACTTCCCTGCTGTTTCATTGCTGATTCGGTTCCAACATTCTATTCGGGAAAAGCCAGCAAAGTTAAGGCTCTGTTTTTTAAGTTCAGATTTAATGAGAATTCTCGAAGACCGCGGCGCAATCCGGAAAGACGAACTGAGAATCACGCTCGCCGAAGCAGTCCATAGCTTCGATTTTAAGATGAAAAACTAGGCGGATACTAGAGCGACTCCGTTTCGCTTTGCGGTCTCGACCTCTCCCAGGCGAAGGGTAAGCACCTCAACTCCTTTAGGCGTTACGAGAACCGTGTGCTCGAATTGCGCGGAGAACGAGCCGCCTTGCGTACGAACCGTCCATCCGTCTCGATCGATGCAAATTTCCCGTCGTCCTAGATTAATCATGGGTTCGATCGTAAAAATCATTCCAGTTTCGAGTCTTAGACCCTTCTTTGGTTTTCCGGTGTGAAGCACCACGGGTTCTTCATGAAATTTCTGTCCGATACCGTGCCCGCAATATTCGAGGACGATAGAATAGCCCTTTGGCTCGACAAGTTTTTGTATCGCGTGACCGACATCACCCAAGGTGTTGCCTGGCCTAACCTGCGAAATGCCGGCCCACATCGCCTGATGCGTGATCTCAACTAACTTCTGAACCTCTGGCTTCACGTCTCCCACCAGAATGGTTACACTCGTGTCCCCGTGATATCCGTCCAGTAGCGGAGTGACATCAATATTTACAATGTCCCCCGAACTGAGCGGGCGCCGGCTTGGGATACCATGACAGACGACGTCGTTAACCGAAATGCAGAGGCTATTCGGAAAGCCGTGGTAATTGAGCGGCGCTGGCACCGCCCCTCGCGCGATAGTCCAGACGTGACAGGCCTGATCGATTTCAAGCGGAATAGCGCCCACCACAATGAGCGGGGATAGAAAATCCAAACACTCCGCAGCCATCCTTCCGACGGTACGCATTTTTTGGATTTCGATCTCACTCTTAATCAAGGTGCTCTTTCTTCGCCCAATCCATGGGTTTCCTTGTCTCTAAACACTTTCGTGCGGATACGAAATGTGGCATACAAATGCAACATGTTGCAAAACTTTTCGACGGAATATAAGCGTTCTTTTGGACCTACAATGCCAGTTCTCTTCGGCTTAGATTTGCGAAGCCGCTCCCTGACCGCGCTAGTCCCCTCTTTGCGAGAAACGGCCCACGAAAAAAATGCACAGCGCTTTATGGCGAGTCTAGTCGGTAAAGGGCGAACTAACCCAAGACCCGCAAGGAGAAGCAAGTGCAGTTTCCAAGCAACCTGAAATATACAGAAGATCACGAGTGGGCCTTAATCGAAGGCAATCTGGCGACGGTTGGAATTACTTCCCACGCCCAAAATTCTCTGGGCGACATTGTTTACGTCGAGATGCCGCAAATCGGTCGCGATCTAAAGGTCCATGAAACTTTTGGTGTGGTCGAGAGCATTAAGGCGGTTTCTGAGTTGTATTCGCCTGTTGCGGGACGAGTAATCGCCACGAACGCCGCCCTACTGAGCGATCCCTCTCTCGTCAATCATGACGCCCACGAGCGGGGCTGGATGATTCGGCTTGAACTTGCCGATCCTTCGGGAGTCGACGCGCTTCTCGATTCCAATGCCTACTCAAGTTTCATTCTTGCGGCTAAGAAGTGAACGAGTTACGCCTCGCGCTCTTTTACCCAAAGCCTTAGATAGTCCCCGTAGCCCGGCTCTTCGACTCGAAGGACATACCCGGGTGGCATCTCACCGCCAAAACCGTGATAAGTGACTACACGCGTGCCTATCGGGAGGCGATGAAGCCGGATCTGTACCCCACGCACCATCGCGAGATATGCGTCCTCACTAAATCCAATGCTCTGGTCTAGCCGATCTCCCTCTTTATAAAGATGCTCGATGAACGGATTAAATAGATAAAAGCCTTGAAAACACCGCCAATCCAGCCGACGTGCATCGCCCTCCAAAAATTCGGCGCGGGGTATCTCAAAGTCGTCCGCTATAGATTTGGCGAGGTCTACCAAGCGCTTGCGTTGCTCAACGCCGTAAAACCAACCGTCGGTTGAAAGGGCGCCGACAAGACAGAATTTCCCTATTCCGGAGCCAACATCAAGAACTCTCGTATCCGCATCAGTGACGAGCAGTTCTGCGGCGCGCACTGCGATTTCAGTCGGAGTAAAAAAGGTCGAGGATAACGAATGGAATTCCGCAGGAAAAATTCGATCAAACTCGGCGTCATGAACCGGCTGACGGGATCGAAGCCGCTCGAAAACTAAGTTCACTTCCGCCTCCTTAGAGCCCACTAATAGGGAAGGCTCCGCGCGAATAACGCCTGGATAGACCAGAAAAGCGAGACTTCATGTCATGGGCAGCGATCTGAAAATCTCGCTCGGTGTACTTCGTCTCCATGAGCTTATTTACCGCGTCTAGGAACTCTTCTCCCACAGGATGGATTACCGGCTCCCACCCTAGCCCACCGCGAGTGAAAATTCGCTCGCCGGTCGGGCCTAATCGACAAAGCTGAAGTTCGTCCTCGAAATTCCTCACGAGACATTTATAGCGCGCGAGAAGGTACTCCTTCGGGGGCGGCGGGACGGGCTTAGCTTGGATTACCTTCTTCTGGTTTTTCATATACGGCACGCCCATCTCCCAAAAACATTACTCAGGTGCGCTTGATCCATAAATTCAAAAAACTCGAACCCGCGCTCAATCTCTTCACCAACTCATAACTGGCGGGCATGCTTCCTCCCAGCCCATGATAGGTAACCACGCGCGTATGCACCCGTAGCAGGTCCAGTCGTTTCACCGTTTCATTAATATGATCGATGAAATCGGCCTCTCCCTTTCCGTCGAGAGAAGCGTCCATCCGCAATTCCGGTTCCCTAAGCTCGTAAAAAGGGTTGAAAAAATAAAACGCGTCAAAGGATCGCCAGTCGAGATTGAATGCGTCATCGTGCGTGAACTTTGCCGAGGTAGCTTTAAGCCTTAGGCCACTCTCAACCGCAACCGACGACAAGTGCTTTCGCCGCTCGACCCCGACGTACTGTCCGGGGCTCGACAGAGAGGCGACTAAACAGAATTTCCCACATCCCGCCCCGACGTCCAGCACCCTTCGCTCCGCCCCATCACACAGCATCTTGGACGCCAAAATCGCAACCTTTACGGGCGTCCAATGCGTACAGGAATTATTAGCGACGTCATCTGGGTAAATGAGATCGAAAATCGAGTCCGCGACGGGAACACCACGTCTAAGATAGTCCGCAACTCTCTGGTACCGCGGATGATTTCGGTCCGGCCAATAAGAATTCGACTCTGCCAAAACCGGTCCTCGTTCATGCGTTTTAATTAAAGTTAGGTCCATCACCCTCTAATAATAGCCAACTAAAGCAACATGTTGCAATAATAAAATGGAAACCGTATGCTCGAGATGTGGGAATCCACCGTAATCCATCAATTTATTCGGGCGTTCTCTTCATTCGTGACTTCATCATCAATTCGGCTCCCTTTCGGGACATCAATAATTTCGCGGAACTTGAAGTCGTCTCAAGTGCTGAAAATTTATTTCGACACGCCCAACTCAAAAGCAGTTTAGACTTCTTAATCATTGCTCTTGGGGTAAAAGACGAACCCTCCCAAGTCGATGCATGGGTCCGAACCCTACGCATCCATCAACCCAAAATTAGGATCTTTCTAGTGCTGGACATCAAGCGCTCGAACTTACCGAAACTTTTGACCGAATATATTGACGGTTTTTTCGATCGAGTCACGGCGTCGGCGACAATCCCGACACTGATTCTTGAAGAACTGCAATCAGCCGGCGAGGTTCGAAGATATTGAATGGGTAGACTAATGAAAACGCGAAAAACGATCTTAGTCGTAGAGGCTGATGAGTCACTTCGCGCATGCTTATTCGAGATTCTAGATAAAGAGGGACATCACGCAGTCAGCGTACAAAATGTCGCGGAAGGACTTCTGTTCCTCGAAGCCAAGGATCTTCCGTCGCTGATTATTTTTGATCTCGCCGAGCCAGACCGTAGTGATTGGGCTTTCACCTTAGTATCTCACCCACAAGACGCTGTTGAAGTCGACATTGCGCTCTTCATCGAATCGTGACCAACAATGAAGATCCTTACGGTGTAGAAGTTTCATGGATTCCTCCGCATCTCTTGCAGGTAAACTTTATTCATAATCATGTCCCACAAAACGTCCGATAGGCATGCTCACTAGGCACAGGCGGCGTGCGGTACTCCGTGTGAAGGGGTGATTCTTCATAGGGAGTTTTAAGCGCGGTCAATAGGCGTTGCATCACTGTAAAATCCGAGCGTTCCACGGCAGCTTCCAGTGCTTCTTCCACGCGGTGATTGCGCGGGATGATGGCGGGGTTACAAGATCGCATTAAGGAGCGCGGCGCCTCTTTGGGTTGCGATTGCGTTTCCAGTCGCAGTTGCCAGCGTGAGTGCCAGTCAGTAAACGCCGCCTCATGGAACAGCTGTTCATTCGGCAGTTTTTCCAACGTAAGAGCACGGAACGTGTTGGTGTAATCCGCATGATGTTTCTGCATCCATTTCAACAGTGTTTCAATCAGGGTAACATCCTCGGCTTCTTCCGTGAACAACCCCAACTTCGCGCGCATGCCGGAAAGCCAGTAGCGTTGGAAGAGGAAGGGGAAGGTTTCAATCGCTTCCCTTGCCTTTGTTATGGCTTGTTCTTGATCCGAATGTAGCAGCGGCAGCAAGGTCTCGGCGAATCGTGCGAGGTTCCACTGGGAGATATGTGGCTGGTTGCCATAGGCGTAACGTCCCTGGTGATCAATCGAACTAAACACCGTGGCAGGGTCATAGGAATCCATGAACGCGCACGGACCATAGTCAATTGTCTCACCTGAGAGCGCCATATTATCGGTGTTCATCACGCCATGGATGAAACCCACCAGTTGCCATCGTGCTATTAGCGATGCCTGCCGTTCTATCACCGCGTGAAGTAATCCGAGATAAGGGTTATCACCGGAGGTAAGTCCAGGGTAATGACGAGCGCGAGTATAATCGGCGAGTATCTGAATGCCTTCTCGGTCACCTCGTGTAGCGAGACATTGAAACGTACCCACACGGATATGGCTGGAAGCCACGCGGGTAAGAACCGCGCCGGGCAGCGCGATCTCGCGCATGACCTGCTCGCCAGTCATCACCACAGCCAAGCTTCGGGTGGTGGGGATGCCCAGAGCGTGCATCGCCTCGCTGATAATATACTCACGCAACATGGGTCCCAGCGCCGCCCGTCCGTCACCTCGCCGGGAAAACGGCGTTCGGCCAGAACCTTTGAGCTGAATGTCGAAACGCTCGGTTCTTGGTGTTACATGCTCGCCGAGCAGTATCGCCCGCCCATCACCCAGCATGGTAAAATGACCGAATTGATGTCCTGCATAGGCTTGGGCAATCGGCTCTGCGCCTTCCGGAATCACGTTACCCGAAAAAACAGCGGCACCGCTGTCATCCGTCAACGCCTCAGTATTTAACCCGATCGATGCAGCCAGTGCATGGTTGAAAACCGCCATGCGTGGGGAGCGCACAGGTACGGGGCGCAGTCGCTCGTAAAACGACTCCGGCAACCGCGAATAGCTATTGTCAAAATGCCAACCAACATCGGTCATGGCTTCTCCATTGAGGACTTGCCCGGATGCTCATTTTTATTTTCCCTCGTACTCCAGAGGCGGTCCATTTTTGCTGCGAGGACGAAGTCACTCTCCGACAATCCCTCGATCGCGTGAGTCCAGATCTCGACAACGCATTTCCCCCAAGCGATATGGAGGTCAGGGTGGTGCCCCTCGGATTCCGCAAGCTCTGCGATCTTATTTGCGAAGGACATTGCCGTCATGAAATTCATGCACTTGAAGGCCTTCGCAACGTGGCCGTCGCCATTAATGCTCCATCCATCGTCAAGCTGGGCTAGCAGCGACGCGGTCTTGTAACGGTCTAGGGGCGGAGTTCCCTTGTGACACGGAACACAGGCTCGATCAGCAAGATTCATCGCTTTCCCCTCCCATATGAACATCTGATAACGAGGAAGGGATGGATCCACTTGCTCCGCCCAAAGATCAATCCCTCACCGATCCGCAGACCGAGGAGCTGAGTCTCTAGAGCATTTCGCTTCAAGGCTTTTTGTTGCATTTTATTCCTGCGACGTTTCCTTAGGTCATCCTTATCGTCTTGTCTTCAGAGGACCGAATAATACAATACTATATTGTATAGTAAATCCATCTAAGTGTGACAATACATTTTATCGTAAAGACTCACCGACCCCATTCCATCGGTGAAGCGGACCAACAGGGAGCGAAACGTCCGGCCATTACAAAGGCTACAAAATGGCTGGTCAAACGAAGTCCTGCAACTTGATCATTGGAAGCCCTTCCACAAGCCAACTGTAGTAACTAGGCAGTTCGTTACAAGCTCATATGCCCCCGAGTAGAAGCACGTTTGGGAGATGTTCTCAGGCCGAAAGAACCGCACGCGTCACGCGCAAGAACTTAGAGTGATACTTTCTCTTCGCGCGCGTAGTCCGTATAAAAATATCGAAAATCCGAAGAGGAAAATGTTTCTTGGTTCGGCGAGAACAAATCCAAATTCGGCGAGAACGTAACCGGCGTACATCGGATGGGAAATATAGCGATATAGCCCACTCCGCACTCTTCCGCGATTCGCAGCCACAACTCCAAAGGAGCCACCGAGTTCGAAGAGAGCAATCGTAGAAATCGCGAATCCAACTATGGAGAAAAGATCCGAGGCCATCATTGCGTTCACGGGCACATTTGCGCCAGTAGACATGTAGAGAAGCGGAATGCCGCAAGACAAATAAGCGATTGTCTCGACGTACCGCTGCCCCGAAGGGGCAAAATCCACCCTGGGGCGTCTAGAGACAAAAAACCACGCGGCGGAAAGATCACGCAAAATCAGTAGGGCAAAGTATAGGAACCCGGAGGACATCCATCGAGCGAAGGCAATCCCCGCAAAAGCGGTAAGTAAGGCCGCACCGATCCAACCCGACGGATCGGTCTTCCATGAATTCCAATGAACCCGGCCCCTCATAGAAATCATTAAACGCCTGGCTCGCCTCGCTCTTTAGTCGATTTGGTATCAGCTTCTGCGCGGTGGGTTGTCACCGCTTGAATCATCGCGCCGACAGCTAAGAGAACAGCTACTACTTGGAATACACGCTTCATAATTTACTCCTCGGACTTCGTCGCAAAATAATACTCAATCAACTTAGCGACGATTTCAGGTTGATCGAAACTTAGAAAATGGCTCGCGTCTGTAATAGATTGAAAAATGGCCTTTGCTTTAAGTGCGTCAGCGGAAAGCAGATCGACGCCCAACATACGATCGACCATTCCCGCCATGAATAATTTCTTTCCGGCC
>JBGSHQ010000284.1:0-4778 GCA_041752095.1 Bdellovibrionia bacterium | reverse complement strand
CATAATATATATTATCAGACTTAATTATACCCATCCGATATAGGTGGGATGTGAGGTCTCGTACCTCCGAAAACTCGAGCCATCCGTATCCCCATAAACATCAACTCGCTTCACTCCACATTCCTTCATGAGCTTCACCATCTCTGATTTTGTGTAGAGCCGTGTTCGGTGAAAATAGTCTTTTGCTTTGCCCGTAGTTCGGTTCACCAAAACAGTCCGGGATTCGATGATTTGAGTGTTCGAATCATAACTCCGGGCCTCCAGTGTAAAAACGCCATTTTTCTCACTCCAGGAGTTCGGTTTGAAATGTTTCAAGAGCCAATCCCGGTCGATAAGATTAAACGCAATTCTACCCCTGGGTTTTAGTGCTCCGATTAAACCCTTCATTACTTCACGGTTTTTCGATTCCGTAGAAAAGTAGCCAAAACTCGTAAACAGATTCACGACAGCATCATAGCGACCCTGGTACTTTTTAAGACTCAAAAGATCGCCCACCTTATAATCAGGACCCCCACTTTTCCTCTTAGCCATGCGGATGAGTAAAGGATTAATGTCCAAGCCTGTAACCGCAATGCCTCGAGCAGCAAAAAGTCGCGCGTGCCTGCCCGTTCCGCAGGGTGCATCGAGTAGTCGATCCCCGGGCGAAAGTGCCATTGATTGCATAAGAAATCTGGCCTCATCTCGCGCTAGTTTTTCGTATTCACGCGAAGCAATCGTCGCCTGGGCAAATTCGAGGTCGTACATTGTTTTTTGCCACGTTTCATTCATATTAGTAAAACTTATGATAAATGAGTTAAAAAACTTATTGACTCATCGCGCCATAGAGTGTATTAAACACCTCGAAGGTGACTTATAGCCTTACAGAAATTTGAGGAAAACATGAAAACTACAGTATTAACACTATTTGCACTTTCATCTCTTAGTTTAGCCCCTCTTGCAAAGGCTGAAGGCATTTTCGGGATCGTCTGTAGCGCGCGAAATCTGGTCGGATTTAGAACCTCGAGTACGGTAAGCGAAAAAATCTATATCAAAGAAGACTTTTCGATGGCCGCTTATGTGCGTGTGGGAACTGGAAACCAAAATAATTCTTCGAGCTACCGCCTCGCCATACCGGCTGCATACCCCTTTAAAAAGGACGCCCCACTCATGATTTATTCAGGCAAAGGCGAATCCGCTATGGAAATAGTCTTAAATCTTGGGCCACAAGCAGGCGCGACATTTAAGCGAAATCCCGATGCTTCTCCTCAAATGCTCAACTGCTCACTCACTGCAGTAAAAGCATTCGAATGGACAGACGCGGACGCAGCAGTGGAAGAATCTAAAAGTTCAGGGGAAGAATCGGTTTTCTAAGAAAATTTTAGACTCGAGTAGTATGCTGAATCTATAGATGACTCAGCTTTTCTACTACTTACTGATCCTTCCCATTTCTCTCCTTCCGATGCCTGTGCTCTACCGAGTTTCGGACGTTCTCTTTATTTTAATTTTTCATGTCATTCGTTATCGTAAAAACGTCGTCTACACGAACATCCATAAATCGTTTCCAGAAAAAACTGAAAGCGAACACGACACCATTGCACGTGATTTTTATCGCCACTTCTGTGATCTCATCGTCGAAAGCTTTAAAGGCTTCACCATCTCAAAACGTGAAATCGGACGCCGATTTAAGGTCCGAAACCCAGAAGTCCTTCACGAAGCTTTCGCTAACGGTCAGTCGATCATTCTAACCGGTGGCCATTATAATAACTGGGAATGGCTCGCTGTCGCTTTACGCCAACAGATCCGTCACCGAGCTTGTGCGCTCTATAAACCTCTTACGAACTCTTTTCTCGAAGGGAAGATGCGTTCCACACGAAGCCGCTATGGACTCGAGATGATCCCACTCCAAAAGGCAAAAATTTTTTTTGCTGAAGAAATTAAACTCATTAACGAGAAACGTGCACTTCCCTTTTTCATTATTTTTGGAATCGACCAGACCCCGGGTGATCCGAATAAGGCACACTGGGCGGAGTTTTTAAACCAGGATACGGCGATTCCATTCGGCGCTGAGAAATTTGCGCGTGAATACTCCCTTCCCGTTTTCTTTGGATGCATTCATAAAGTCGCTCGCGGCTATTATGAATTCGAGTGTCGTCCCCTTTCATTACCGCCTCATCCCGATGCGAAGGGATGGATCCTCGAAGAAGCGACGAAACTTCTTGAAATCGAGATTAAGAAAATTCCTCAGTACTGGCTTTGGACACATCGCCGGTGGAAAAGGCCACGAACCCATTAGAATTCGCTGTGTCGTTATTCGATTATATACAATAAATTCATATAGTTAAATCATAGCCCAAATTTGGGCTATACATTACCCAAATTTGGGCTATGATTAATTCATGTCTCATTTTTGGGAAAAAGACAAATGGGAGCAGACCGACTCTCACCTTTTGCGCTTAGATCAGATGCCTTTTCGAAGGAGTCATCCGCCTATACCGAAATCAGATGGGCTTTATTTCATTCGCGGCCCCAGACAAATAGGAAAATCATCTTATCTAAAAATGATCCTTTCCCATTACGCAAAAGAAAATCCTAAGGATGTCGCTTTTCTCTACTGTGACGAGCTTGCGAGTTTCAAAGATCTGAGAGCGGCCATAGATCCCTATAAAGGACGATCCATTCTTATTTTAGACGAAATTAGTTTCGTAAGCGAATGGTGGAGAACGATAAAGGCTTTAGCTGATCAGAACACATTCCGACTCGTGGTCATCACTGGATCCAACACTTGGGATATTAAGCATGGAGCCGACTTAATGCCCGGCCGATTCGGTGCTGGAGGGGAAATTGAAATTCTACCCATGGATTTTTTCGAATTCAAAAAAGCGTACAGCGACGCTAAGTTTAAAAAATGCAGTGAGGAGGAGCTACTTAAAAAGTACCTCTGGACTGGCGGATTTCCAATTGCATTAGCTGAAACCCAGGGAACATATGAATCCCCATCTAAAAGTATAGAAACCATTAAGCGCTGGCTGCTCGGCGACGCCATTAAAATGGGTAAAAACGAGACCTATTTACGCGACATTTTATTCCAAATCGCAATTACTCAACAAACCCCACTCAGCCTGCAAAGACTTTCGCAGAAAAGTCAAATGGGATCACATCACACTGCAATCGATTACGTCAGTCTCCTCGATGCCACGTTCTGTATGAAGACACTGCATGCTTACGACATCAATCGAAATGTTTTTCAGTATAAGAAAGATAAAAAATTTTATTTTAGAGATCCACTCTATTTTCATCTCGCTTATCACTGGTCTTCACTTCCTCTTCCTTCTGACTATTATGAAAAAATGGCAGAAGCAGCCGCATTTGAATTTTTACAAAAGAAACACCCACGGCTCGGCTTTATTCACACCCAAAAAGGTGAAGTCGATTTTATTATTCCAGGCGAGAGTGCTGTCGAAGTGAAGTGGTCGAACACAGTCCAGAACTTATCTAAAACCTATAAAGAACTCATCATTTCTAAAAAAGAAGTATGGTATCCTCGCTTCTTTTTTGGGGAAGATATTTAATTTATGACCCAAGCCCAAATCGGAACAGTGATGAGTGACAACGGAATCCCCACTCCAAGCATCAGTGCACCGAGCGACGGCGCAAGCCCCGCCTCGATTCCTAAGACGGTCGCAGTGATCATCGGAGCCATCGCAGATTCGAGAATCGCGACCTTAAAGGATTCAGGATGAGAATGTAAAATCGGATTTAAAACGAAAAACATCACAAGAGGCACCAAAAGCATTTTATAACCCAGTCCGAAAACGAGGCCCTTTGTCTCTTTCTTGATCGAATTCCATTCAAGTTTTAACTGAGCGCCGACGCTGATCATCGCAACGGGAACCAGAGTCGATGCGAATCGTTCAAGCGCCGACTGAAAGGAGAGTGCGATTTCGCTTTCTCCCTCGAACTTACCGAAATACGAATAAATAAAAGAAACCAGAAGCGCTAAAAAAGGTGGGAATTGGAAAAGATCCTTAAAAAAGGCTCCCCAGTGGAACGAACCTGTTTTCGTTTCTTTCATGTAAGCAAGCCACGCCGTACCGGCCACACCGAGTGCTAAAAAAGTTCCGAGCTGATCGAGAAGGATCGCTTGGGGGATTACTCCTTTACCTAAAAGGGCTTCAAGCAGAGGGATACCGACGAACGAAGTATTCCCAAGCCCCCCCGAAAGTGCGAGTAAGCCCCACTCGGATTTTGAAATTTTTCCAGCCTTATAAAGTAAGCGAAAAAATAGAATTGCGAGCCCAAAAATCACCCAGGGGATTACGGCAAGGATGATTAGAATCCAAGGCGCTGGCCCGCTTGAAGGGGATTGAGTGGTACCCAGTGAATGAAGAAAACGGGGTAGCTGCGAAAGAACAACCGCCGGTAATGCCACCGTAATGACGTACGCATTTAAAACTCGGGGAGCTTCCGAGCCGAAACGTTTTACCCGGCGCAGAAAAGCGCCGAGGGATATCCCTAAAATAATGACGAAAAATGGACCTAACGAAGAATTCATCTTAAACTCTCTTGTATGACTCATCTCATTTTAACAGCATTCTTGGCAATCGGACTTATTAGCCCTGCTCACGCAGCCCCGAAGTATGGGAAAAACGTCACCCCACTCGCAGAAGATTCAAGTTACCTTCGCAGTACTTCTAAAACAGACTTCTGGAAGCTCATCCCCTACTACGTTCCCCAACATAACGATAAGGCCTGCGGAACTGCATCTTCCATTATCGTTTTAAATGCCCTTTTCGCGCCCG
>JBGSHQ010000283.1:0-3746 GCA_041752095.1 Bdellovibrionia bacterium | reverse complement strand
GGCCACTGATTCGCCACCGAAATAGGGGTAGTTAAGAAAGGTAAAATTGCCGGGTCCTGAACATCCTCGGGTCATAGAGATCGAGTTTATAAGAGTCCCATTTCGATCCCAAATCGACATGATATATTCGGATCCCTGGATCATAATTTCGTACTTGTAGGGAACACCCAGCTGAATCGAAGCGAGTGGCTTAGTGGTTTCGTAAGTGCGCGTGCCATTTACATACGTGTAACCGAGTACATCCATCACATACTTTTTACCGTCACCCAGATCAATCGTATTTAAAATATTCGGGTTAGGCTCGGTCACCTCGTGAAAATACCATCCGATACGTGCACTATTCTCATGATTTCCCTGGAGACCTTTACAGTCATTAAAACCAAAAAGCTTATTCACCTGATTATAACTCGGTAACTCGGATACGCTACTCGGTGCTGTGTTATTCTTGAGTGTAGCCTCAAATCGTAGAATACTGTGCGAACCCGCTACAGATAGACGAAAGTCATCAGCTTTGTGATTTCCACCTCGAATTGTGAAAATGTTTTCACCCGGTTTAATAGGGAGAACCTCTTTCTCGCAACTCGAACCAAACACAAGACTCATTAAAACGAGGGAGATCATCTTCATCATAAAAAGGTCCTCACAGCGAATTTAACCGTCACCAAATGCGCTTCAAGAATCCAGAAATTTTCACCTTTTACCCATTCTTCGTAATTATTTAACTGAGCTTGAATATCTTTCGAATATTCGCCTGTTTTTACGTTCTTCCACGAGCGGGCTTCCTGAATAAATTTTTCGAGACGAATCTTTTTTTCGTGGGGTCGAAGGTCTGAATGAATCACCTTTAAAGCCCGATCGATATTTCTAGAATAAAACGCTGCATTCTCTCGTTTCAGAGTTTCATCGGCTGGGTAGAAGTGCGCTGATTTCTCAACTGTCGAAATGAACGACTGATCTGCATGAGAAGACGAGATCAATATGAGAAATGCAAAAAGTCCAACCTTCATAAAATGACTCCTGGTCGGGTTCACCTAAGCAATAGGAGTGCCGAAAATAAGTGACCTCTATTCGAATTCAGAAGTTTTCAGGATCATGGATTGACTAAAAGTTCGACACCTGACTATTTGTAAGATGTGAAACCGATCCAGATTTTAAAAAAAACGGACTATAAGCGACTGACTTGGAAAAACGGTTTAGGCCATACGGATGAGGTCGCGATTTTTCCTGAGGGCTCTGACCTTCGAAAAGGAGACTTTCTATGGCGAATCAGTACAGCCCGAATCGAGCAACCCTCCCCCTTTTCGATCTTCCCTAACCATGACCGAATTCTCGTTATTCTATCAGGGAGTGGGGTTCGCCTTTCTCATATCTTTAGCGAAGGTGAACCGCCCGACCTTGTCGACATCTCTCCACTGGAACCTTACGATTTTCCAGGAGATATCACGAGCCACTGCGATTTAATTTCTGGCCCTGTAAACGACCTCAGCGTTTTTATTAAAAAAGGAGTGGTCGAGGCTCTGGTGGATATCGGCTCCACATGGAATCTATCGGGACGATGGAATTTTGCATTAGTGGCGAAAGGTGAATACACCTTTCAGGGAAAAACTCTCGCTACTGGGGATACAGCATTTCTTGAGCTTGAAAATCCGATGCAGGATTATTCCGGGTCCATCGAAAAAAAAACACCCGACGCCCTGCTGATCAGTATTTCACTTGTTTAATGGTTTCCGCTGAAGCCCAGCTTCATCCGTATAAACGACAAAAGTACCATGAGTTTTTGGATGCCCCACATTCATATAATTACCGAACTCATGAAGATCATGGCAGTGACCGAGCACCACTGCATTGAATCCTTCTTGAAGTTTTCGTTCCGAAAACGCTTTAAAAATTTTTCGAATATATTCGATCCGCTCTTTTCCCCTAAGGGCGCGAGACGTCTTACTCGAGGCCTCTCCGATCCAACTCACTACTGCCTCAGGTAATGCATAAGCCGCAAACCGAATAAAAGGACTTCGAAAAACAGAGCGAAGAAGTCGGTATCCATAATCCGCTTTATCGACCAGATCGCCGTGTGCAATATAGACACGATTCTTTCCAGTCTCAACAATGACTTCTGAAGGAGAGAGCCGACAATTCTGTATTTTAGTGAGTGTCGACTCCAAATGAAAATCGTGATTTCCTTCTATAAATTCGATCTTTGCACCTTCGCTCCCTTTTTTTCTAAGAAGGTCGAAGAACTCGCTGTATTGTTGATTCATTTTCGGCTGCTCACCCACTAGAAAATCAAAAATATCACCCGCAAGTACAAGGGTATCCCCACCCTTGATTTCGCGCTCAATCAGGGTCAGGAGTTTTTTATAAAAGGGGTCGGAACTTCCCGTAATATGAATGTCAGAAATAATGACAATCTTCATACCTTAAGCTTCGTCTATCTAGAGCTTCTTATCGAGAAGTTTTCCACGGGGACCCGTTGCCGCTTCCCGTAGTTTAACGAATTCTTCGCCTGTGAACTGGCGCACGACAGCACCACTGCCGTCTTTTAAGGTTACTCGAAGACCCGGTCCTTTTCCCTCGAGTTCAGCATTTAAACCACTCGCAACCACGTCGGCCTCATGTGAAAATGCGTTCACCGCACTTCCTACCTGCTCCGTGTTTAAAGTTTGCTGAAAAGACTGAGAGTTATTACTGGATTCATCCTTCTTAGGATGATCCTTCTTCTTATTTTCTCGTTTCGGTGACTCTCGATCGAGAGTTCCAAATGTTACGGGAATCGAGTTAACTTTCATGGGTCGATAGACCCTCCTGTTAACTCCTCGGTAGATTTTAAAAAAATATAAAGAAGAGGGATGCCAATTTTTTGGCTAGAAACTAACGACCACCGCGACGAAACGGGCGATCAAAGTCGTGAATGCGAACGCAAAATCCCTCTGAGTTTCTCTCTTCACCGGTTAAACAGTGCTCGGGCTTTTCTTTTTTCTCTTCGCCCGCTGAAGCAAAACGAGCGGACGGATCACTCGCAGGTTCTCGTGTCGCCTGAGTGGCGCATGAAGCAAGCCCGAGACCCATGAGGAAGCCAAACCCTAGAATAACCGCTACTCGTTTCTGCATGGTACACTTCTCCCTTACCGACTCTTCGGTAGGTCGACGAAATAACTGTAGTTAGAAATGGCCCAAATAATAAAAAATACCCCCAAGATCGCGCTCTGATCCTGGGGGCTGGGCTTAGACTAGGAGTCTCGCAAGCACTATTACCTCGAGACTCGGGCGCACACTCGGTTCACCCGGACATTTTATTATCCGAGGAGACGGAGTGCGGTTTGTGGCGCTGTGTTTGCTTGCGCTAAAACCGATACTCCGGCTTGTTGAAGGATGTTGCCGCTGACGAGTTTCGAGGATTCCGAAGCGACGTCCGTATCACGGATACGGCTGTTCGCTGCAGAGTAGTTCTCTTTCTGGATCGCTAAGTTACTGATAGTCGCTTGTAACTTGTTTTGCTGAGCTCCGAGGTCAGCGCGAGATCCGTTTACCATTGTTAAGGCTTTATCGACACTCTCGAGAGCGTCGCGTGCACCATCGGCACTACGGTAATCAAGACCACTAATTCCGATATGGCTTGCCTTAACATTATAGTTTTCTGGCTTAAATACGATGGAATCATCTTTCGATGCTCCTACGTGGAAGCTCAGATCACGGCTTGCTTCACCGTTTAGAAGTGGAGTGCCGTTGAAGGTGGTGACCTTCGCGAT
>JBGSHQ010000282.1:0-12920 GCA_041752095.1 Bdellovibrionia bacterium | reverse complement strand
TGTAAAACTCGCAACAAACGGAGGCTCGGCGTTCGGATCTTTTCCGTCTTTAGGTGCTTCGATCACAGCTGTGAATTTCGACGAACCTAAGTCAATTTTAGTCGCGAAGTTTCCGATAAAATAATTGATCGTCTCTGGTTTTTTTCCCCACATCTGAGCCGAAGCTGCAAACGCCTGTCCGAGTGGATCTGTCACCGACATAATCGCACTATCTAAGCCCCGCTCGACTGCGAGAGCAAGAAAAGCATTATGAACGATGTTTCGATTTGGGAGCCCGAAACTCGTGTTTGATAATCCTAGCGTCGTTGCAGATCCTGGAAAGGCAGCCTTAACCATTTCGATGGTTTTCAGCGTTTCACGCGATCCTTCTTGCATTGCTGAGATCACGAGTCCTAGACAGTCGAAAACGAGATCTTCTTCTTTAAATCCATGTCTAAAAAGTTCTTCCGCGATTCGTTTCGCATTTTCAAAACGATCTTTCGCAAAAACAGGAACTTCCGTGCCCGTAACCATACAAACTACGGCAGCACCGTGCTTTTTCATCACTGGAATCGCTTCGTCGAGTTTTTCTCGCTCAGCGTTTAGACTATTTAATAAAGGTCGACCGTAATAAACCGACGCACCACGGTCGAGGGCGTGCGTATTCGCGCTATCGATCATGAGCGGGGTGTGAAAACGGTTCTGAACCGCGACTACTGCTTCGGCCATGAGCTTTGGTTCATCTACCATCGGAACACCGACGTTAAGATCCAGAATTTTCCCACCCGCTTTTACCTGAGCTTCTGCGTCTTCTAGAAGTTGTGTAAGCTCTCCCTTTTTAAGGGAATCGCTCAGTTTCTTCCGTCCAGACGGATTCATGCGTTCACCAATTCCGATGAAAGGCATTCCGCCGCCAATTTCGACCGCTTTCGAAAGTGATGAGAAGATAACTCGCTTTTTATGAGTTGGTTTTCGGAAATTAGGAATTCCAGAAACAATCGACTTCACCGAGCGAATATAATCAGGTGTGGTTCCACAGCATCCACCAATAATTCCTGCTCCCGCTTCGACGAACCGAGAAACATAAGGGCGCAGATCATCTGCGTTCATCGGAAAATGTGTTTTTCCATTTTTAATGACAGGAAGTCCAGCATTCGGCTGTACCGAGATAACGAGACTCGTAGTCTCAGCCATCTTACGAACGATATTCACCATCGGTTCTGGACCTGTAGAACAGTTCACGCCTACTGCAGTGGCGTGATAACCTTCTGCGATAGCGGCGATATTCTCGGGTGAAGCACCTGTATCAGTAATTCCGTCGATGTTAAAAGTTGCGTGAGCAAGAAGAGGCATTGTTTTAGATGCAGCTCGTACTGCTGAAAGAGCAGCACGAAACTCAAGACTATCAAACATCGTTTCTACGATTATTGCATCCACACCGAGTTCGACTAAAACCTTCGCTTGCTCGTAAAAGATATCAAACGCTTCGTCGAATGATTTTTTACCGGTAGGATAGATCGTCTCGCCAGACGGACCGATATCTCCGGCGACGAATCCCCGATCTCCAATTGCCTTTCGAGCTATTTCTACGGCCCGAGCATTAATTTCTCTAATTTTTCCTTCCGACTGATATTCGGCCAGTCTCCACTTCGAAGCTCCAAAAGTATTTGTGATTAGTATGTCGGCACCTGCGTCGACGTAGTCTTGGTGAGCGCGAAGAATAATTTCAGAATTATCCATCATCCATACATCGGGCGCCATTCCGGCTGGAAGTCCACGAGTTTGGAGGAGGGCTCCCATTGAGCCATCGAGTACGAGAACACGTTTTTTTAATTCTGTTAGAAAATCCATAATCGATTATTCCTACTTCGTCGTCGTTTCACTAAAATTTAAATTTTTCACAAATCGTTCTTGAAAATCATCCTGGAGCGCGAGTTCGACTGGGCGGCGCATCTGCTCTAATTTTTTTATAAAATCAGTTCGTTTTTTAGAATCCATCGCAGCGTAAAGAGCGACACCAGTAAGCGAAGCATTTCCTATCACTTTAACGGGAATCTCGGGAGTGAGGAGTCCAACGCCAGCTACGGAATCGAGCCTGAGGTTTTGGGCAAAAGTACCTGCGAGATAAATCGATTTAGGTGTCACGCCTGAGCGTTCGATCAGTAGATCAGCTGCGGTTCTTGTTGCAGATTTTGCGAGCTGAAACTCACGAACATCATCTGCTAGGATGCCGATTTCTGGGGTCACATCGAGTCGACCACCCGGAACAAATCCATCGGGGGTGATCACTCCACCCTTTACCGATTCAAAAAGAATATCAATGAGTCCAGATCCACAGATACCGCGCGGAACATCTCCGTGAATTGTTTCACAGTTCCAGACTCCGTCCTTAAATCGGGCAATCGAAATCGCTCCCGATTCGGCTCGCATTCCCTGACTAATATTTCCACCTTCAAAAGCAGGTCCTGCTGGTGCGCTTGAAAGCCAGAGCTCACCCCGGCCATTATTCACGACGATTTCAGTATTCGTACCGATATCGACTAGCATCCAAGGCTCTGGTGAACCGAGTGCTTCGATTGCTAAAATTCCAGCAACGGTGTCGCCTCCAACAAATCCAGCAAGGAGCGGAAGGGTATGGATCGTCAACCCCCCAAGTTCAGGTGATACGCGCTCCCCCGCTTCAAGTGATTCGGGCTGAAAAGGAGCGACCGCAAGAGTATCGATCGATCGGTTTAATAGAAAACTCGTCATCGCTGAATTTCCTGAGCAATAGAGCCCACCTGGAAACGCAGCTGAAAATAGAAGAGGTGCCTCTTTTTTCAAACTCTCTAAACAGGCTTTCAAAGTATCCAGCAGTGCGATCTGAAGCGATTCAACTCCCTTAATCTGGGCATGATGCAGTCGTGTCATCACATCTGCGCCGAACCTAACCTGACGGTTTAATAAATGGGCTTCAATGATTGGAGATGCGAGGCTTTGGGATTTCTCTGCAATTGCAACGACGACTCCTGTAGAGCCTAAATCACAGATTAAGGATACAGGACCGGGGTTTTTTTCCAGTGTAGAAAAATCTGACCTTTTTACGATACGGGGTCGATTTCGAATATTTTCGGCCGAGGGTACAGATACATCGATATTCGTCTTCGGGCGCGACTGACACGAAAGCCGCCATCCATCATTAAGCTCACTCGCACGAAAAGCTTCGCGGTCTTTAGACGTCACAGCTGAAAATCCTTCGGTGATCCTGATACGGCACTTATGACAAGTTCCGTTCCCGCCACAAGCCGCGTTCACAGGAACCTCATTCTCCTGGAGATAATCAAGAAGTCTCGCACCGACAGGCGATGAAAATTCCATCGTCTCTCCCCGTAGACTCACCTTAATTTTCATCGGCCGGCTCCGATGGCTCGAAGAGCGTCCAGAGCAACTGGCGTCTTACCGAGAGGAGCACTCACACAGAATCCTTCGCATTCGCTCTCAAGCTCGCGCATCACTCGAATCGCAATATCTATTCCTCGCTTAAGGGCTTCTTCTTTATTATCGCCGGCTTTTTCCATCTCGGTTAAAACCCAGTCGGGAACATTTACACCGGGAACTTCGTTTGCCATGAATTCTGCATTACGAAGGCTCACGAGTGGCCAAATCCCAACGACGTGGGGGCGGTAATCTTTTCCTAGGATTTTTTTCCAGGCAAGGTAACTCTCTGGATCGAAAATGGGCTGAGTGATCGCAAAATCAGCTCCGCTTTCAACCTTATACTTCCACCGCTTCACTTCGAGTTCGAGATTCATCGAAGTCGGGTTAGAAGCCACCCCAATACCAAATCCAGTGCCACGACCCAGCGAATCTCCGTTCGGACTCACTCCTCGATTTAAACAGTCTGCGAGATAAGTAAGACCAATCGCATCGATATCGTATACGGCTGTTGCTTCGCGGTTATTCCCAAGCTTCGGTGGATCTCCGGTCACTAAAAGAATATCACTGACGCCATTAATGAAGGCTCCGAGTAAATCAGACTGCAGAGCAATCAGGTTTCGATCCCGAGTTGTGAAATGGGGAATCGCGTGAAGCTTACCTTTAAATTGGTTCTCTACGAGTGCTGCAATGTGAAGTGATCCTACCCGTGTGATGGCTCGAGCACTATCAGGTGCATTAATAAAATCGATTCCTGCATTTACAACGAGTGCCGCGTCTTCGAGAAATTTTCGGGTGTCTGTCCCCTTAGGTGGAAGCATCTCGACGGAATAAATTTTTCTTCCTTCACGAAGTGCTTTGCCAATGTTTGAGGCAGCTCGAGCCGTAATCGGAGTACGAGGAACTTCGACATTTCCAGCTTCGACATGAATCCGCGCCGGCGTCTCGGTTCGTTTTGCAGCCATCATTTTCACAGTCGATCGAATCGCGCGAATATGATCAGGCCCAGTCCCACAACATCCGCCAACTCCAGATGCTCCCGCTTCGATAAAGCGCTTAGCATACTTCCCGAGATAATCGGGTGACGTCATATAAAAATAACGACCATTTAACTGGCGCGGGGTTCCGGCGTTTGGCTGAACAATAATTGGCTTCGAAACAAGTGGAGCAAGTTTTGTTAAACTTGCAAGTAAATCACTCGGACCCTCGGAGCAGTTTAAACCAAGATACTCGACATCCGTTCTCGAACCGATCCGAGCAGCAAATCCCGAGATCAGTTCGTTTTGTGTGCTCTTCACGGATAACGAAGCAAGTATCGGCCTTACAGTGTCAACGGATCTAATGCCATCAATTGCGGCTGCAAGTTCACTCAGGTTTGAAAAAGTTTCGAGAATATAAAGATCGAATCCAAAAGTTTTTACATCCTCTTTAGATGCAGATGCAGCCGACTGAGCAACTTTCGCAAAATCGGTTTTCGCATTCGAGAGTGCATAAGATCCTAGCGGTTCTACGAGAACGCCGAGCGGGCCAATCGATAAACCAACTTTTACTCCAGGGTGAGCCGTTTCATTTTTAGTCCGCGCAATACCTGCATTTTTAAGTGCAGCGCGTATGAGCATTTCCTGTTGCGATTCGATATCGAATTTTTTTAACTGAGGTTCAGTGATCGAGAATGTGTTTGTCGTCAAAACTCCGGCGCCTGCTTGAATATAACTCTCGTGCACCGCGATAACGTCTGCGGGGGCGTTTATATTCAACTCTTCGAAAGGGCGATTAATATAGAAACCGCGCTCGTAAAGCTCGGTTCCCATGCCGCCGTCAAAAATAAGAAAGTCTGAAGATAAACCCATTTTACCGCCTTAAGCTAAGAAGTCCCAACTTCGCATAAATACGACATTGAATTCAAGCCGCGAACACACCTAACCGATGAGTTTATGAAGGAAAATCCTCAATGAAAGCTGTGAACGTGGCCCCGGAGACGAATCTCGTCGAACAATTAAAATCCCGTCTTTCATCAGTCCTCCAAGGTAAAGACATGATCGTTGAAAGTGCGATCGCGTGTTTCTTCGCGAACGGTCACCTACTCCTCGAAGGCCCCCCGGGAACGGGTAAAACCTCGCTCGCTAAGGGAATGGCTGCGGCTTTCGGCGGCAAATTTTCTCGAATCCAAATGACTTCTGACTTACTCCCCTCTGACGTCGTTGGCATTCTTCGAATGAAACCCGGAGCAAGCGACTTCGAATTTCGTGAAGGACCTATTTTTGCAAACTTTCTTCTCGCTGACGAATTAAACCGCACTACACCTAAAACCCAAAGTGCATTACTCGAGGCGATGGAAGAAGGCACGGTCACCATCGACGGGAAAAGCTATCCACTCCCATCCCCATTTTTTACGGTCGCAACCCAGAACCCCCTCGAGTTCCACGGCGTTTATCCCTTAGCAGAGAGTCAGCTCGACAGGTTCATGATGCTGCTCGAGTTTTCATCGCCTGGCGAAGATGATGAATTAAAAATTTATCAAAAACCAGAACAGGCATTTATGAAGTCTGCTGTATCGAGTGACGGACCACTCATGACTTTAGCAGAGGCACTCGGAATCCAAGAAAAAATTTCAAAAATTCACGTCGAAGAAACTGTGCTTCGTTACATCACTAAAATCGTGAGAGGAACACGAGAAATTGTGGGTATCGGACATGGAGTTTCGGTTCGTGGCGGGATCCAGTTTTTACATGCACTCCGAGCGCTTGCGTACGTTCGAGGACGCGATTTCGTAACACCAAAAGATGTGGGTGATCTCGCAGTTCCGTGCCTTGCCCATCGCCTTTTCTTCAACGGAATGGAAATGGGTAATCAGGCAAAAGCCCAAATGATTGCGGAGATTCTTTCACGTGTTCAGCCGCCTCGCTAAACGCTTCGAGTGGAAGCGAAATATAAGACGCCTCGAAGTTACGACTTCGGGCAAATGGTATATCGCGCTCACGATCGCCCTTGGTGTGACTGCGCTCGCAACGAATAATAATGCGATTTATTTGCTCGAAAGTTTACTCCTTTCAGGACTTATTCTTTCAGGGCTCCAAAGTGAAAAACATGTTTCGTCGATTCATGTCGAGTTTATTCGATTACAAGCAAAAGCGGGTGAACCAACCGGGGATTGGATTATCATTCGAAATAAAGGGCGGCGAAATCTTTTTTGCTTAGAAGTTTGCGAATGGAATAATGGAAAATTCATTTCTCTCGCCTTTTTTCCTCGAATTCGTGGAAAAGAAACCGTCAGAGCTCAGTCGAAACAGGAAATTTTTTCGCGCGGTATGCATCACTGGGATGGTTTTGCGATAGCCACACTATTTCCTTTTGGATTCGCTCGAAAAATAAAAGTCGTACGCAGTCCCGGTGAACGAATCGTATGGCCTACACAGATAAAACCAAAAAAAGAAAATTCCGACAGTCGCACGGGTCAGCAGGGAAACCGAAATTCCGAAATTGAGGTTGTTGAGGGTGAAATTCGGAAATACGAATGGACAGATGATGCAAAACTCATCGTTGCAAACCAAAGCATGCGCGGACTCGGAGAAATGGTCCGAAACCGACGCCCGATTTTAAAAGAACCCGAAGTTATTTTCGACATTCGACACTCACCCGGTGACGAGTTTGAAAACCGAGTTCGTAAAGCATCAAGCTCATTCTACAAATCCGAAAATGCCGACCTCATTCTACTTCAGTCCCAAGGTAGAAAAAAAATAACGGGGAAACAATCTTCACTCAATGCTCTAGCTTTAGTCCGGGCTGAGGGTGCGGGCAGCAAATGATAACAAAACAAACCCAATTCATTAATGGATTACCCCCCCGGATGCGACGACCTGATATCTGGGCAAATCTATTATCTGATTTAATGGACTTTTTATCATTGGGTGCGCTTTTTATTACTGGCGAGGTACGACCCTGGCCGTTTATATTAGCGTCGGCATTCATTGTCCTTCGTAAGATCATTCGGTTTCGATTTCGAGCGCCTTATATGGTGATCGGATTTTTGATGATCGGTTTTCTTGGTTTTCAGCTTTATATCCGACTGTTACTACCGCCAGTCGTAACGGTAGCCTATATCGCACCGATTGCGCTCGCATGGATTGGTTTCGCGCGTGGGAGCGATGACCTCTGGGGCTGGAGAATGGGGCTTGGATTCATTTCGCTTATACTTGCAAGCGCATTATCGCCCGATTTTAGTGTCACATTATTCATCATCGCATTTATCGTGAGTTGTTCGATAGGTGTATCGTGTCGATATCTAAGTTTCGAATTTACACGTCGTGGAACACTCGCTGCACTTCCTATCGGATTCATCCGCTCCAGCTTTTATCAGTCGATGATTCTCATATTCATTGCCCTACTTATTTTTCCCCTCATCCCACGAATGCACGGGTCTGGGAATGGTTTAGGATCTGGAAATGACCCTAAGCAAACGGGGTATACTGAGGATATCAGTTTAAATAAGTGGTACCGAGTAAACGGGAGCGGGTCGAACCAGGTCGCACTTCGAATTTACGGTCCTAATGGTGGTGATCCCAATGAATTTATTTACGGCGGACTTTTAAGAACCCGGGCCCTGGATATTTTAACTCCGGAAAAATGGGATTCTACCGTGTCACGCAGACCCGAAGGTTCAGATGATGATGAAACCGATACCACGAAACTACCAAGACTAATGATCGTAAGGGAAATGATCGGTCCGGATAGACTCCCCATTCCCTACGGGACCCAGTTAACGTCGGTCGAAATGGGTGGAGTTCAGTGGAGTGCGGAAAAAACGGTATATAATGAATGGCGAGAAGGCCGTGCAAGAAATCAAAAATTTAATTACTTTGTTTCTATCGATCTGAAACGTGAACTGATGCCCACAGACTCACCCAAAAAATCAAATTCACATGTGCCTCCAGCATTTCATACAAAACTATTAAAGGGTCTTATCGAAAAAGAGTTTAAAAATCTTAAGGGGACTGGTTCTAAAGTGCGTGCTTTAGAAAACTATTTTAAGAAAAATGAATTTAAAGCCGTTTATGCAGAAGACGTCGAAGGGGAAGAAATTCAAACGAAATCTAAACTCACTCCAATAGAGAGATTTTTATTCATTGAAAAAAATGGCCATTGTGAGCTTTTTGCTTCCTCATATGCGATTTTGCTTCGGATGATGGGCGTGCCTACCCGTCTCATTTCTGGATTTCGAGTCGTACGAAATTCTGTAGGTGATGTTTTAACCGTAAGGCAAGCGGATGCACACGCCTGGCTAGAGGCGTATGTCGTCGAGCAGAAACGGTGGGTACCGATCGATCCGACTCCTCGAATTCTTCATACTGCCCTATTTACCGACTGGGTCCGAGATTCTTACGAATGGGCTAGCGCAAAGTGGGCTCAGTATATTCTTAATTACGGAAGTGGCGAAAACACGCTTCACGGAAAATGGGAGGCGGCTAAAAAATTGGTTAAGAATTTATCGAGCGGTAAAAATCCACTTCGCTCTGACAATACAGATACCAACGTTTACTTCTTTTTAACGATTTTCATTGGAGTATCAGCTCTCTTTTCTTCTTTCGCGGTTATCTTCTTAAGAAGATTTATGAATCGAAAAAAGGAATTTCAACTCGATTCATTACGACTTCGACTCTTGAAAGAACGATCACAAATAGAAAAATTACGGGAACAGTTAAAAAGCAATCCAAGTTCCTTATCAAAAATCGACTCATGGATGAAAAATTATGAACCTCTTCGCTTTGGTGATCTGAAAATATTAAACTCTGAGTCTGTGACTAAACTCAGGAACGAAAGAATAAGGCTAGAGCGAGAGCTTAGATCATCGTGATGATGTACCGAGATCTTTTATTAAAAGATCCGAAGATAAAATTTGGGATAGAATTTCTGGCTCCCGTGACCCCTCCCGATAAAGTAAATATACGGGTACGCTATTTCGTCCATATTTAGCGATGTATTCGGTAATGATTGGATCGCCATTCGTCCAGTCAGCAAGGAGTGGGACTACATGACTTGCTTTTAAGGCCGTAATGACGACCGGGCGAGCAAATACGAGTGTTTCATTTAATTTACAGGTCACGCACCAGTCAGCTGTGATGTTAACTAAAACTGTTTTTTTATCGATTAGAGCGGACTCAAGGGCAGCAGGACTCCACTCTTTCCAGGGTTCATGAACAAGTGAACTCGCTTGAGTACCCAGTCTATTCGCATTCTTCTCTTGCGATTCAGATAGACCAAAAATAGTAAGTAACGAAATCACGAGAAGCGCTAGGATTAATACCCACCTGAGAATATTAGCCCCAGGGTTTTTAACAGATAAATTGAATAGCCAGATAACCGCCGTAACGAAAATGAGAATCGTTAAAAAACTAATAACGCCATCACTGCCCACCTGATTTCCTAAGACTCCGACAAGCCAGACAACGCTTGCGAGTAATGGAAACGCAAGAACCTCTTTTAAGGTCTTCATCCAGGCACCTGGTTTTGGCAGAAGTTTCGCGGCACTGGGCAAATATGAAAATGCTAAATAAGGGAGAGAAAGGCCGAATCCTAAAGTGGTAAGGACGATTACCGCTACCCATGCCGGTTGAGTGAGGGCAAACCCAAGCGCAGTTCCCATAAAGGGTGCGGAACAGGGCGTGGCTGCTACTGTTGTGAGGACACCTGTAAAAAATGAACCTGAATAGCTGTGTTGGTTTGCAAGCCCGCCCCCGAGTCCCATGAAGCGGCTACCGATTTCAAAAAATCCGAAAAGATTTAAAGCCATCAAGAAAAATAGAAGAGCGAGGATAGCAACGAAAACTGGGCTCTGGAGTTGGAATCCCCATCCGAGAGACTGGCCACCTGTTCGTACGAGAAGGAGGATCGCCGTTAGAATCCAAAACGAAACCATCACCCCGAGAGTAAAAATGAGTCCGTGGTTTTGGATCTGTTTTCGGTTTTCACCTGACTGATTAGCTAGGCCTAAAATTTTAATCGAAAGGACGGGAAGAATACAGGGCATGAGGTTAAGAATGATTCCGCCAATGAATGCGAAGAGAAGCATGAGAGCAAGGCTAGATGAGTTCTGATGATTTATCTGATAGCTTGCCGGCGTAGCCTCTATTTTGGTCCGAGCGGCCATCGCTACTTTTGGATCGATCACTTCTGAGACCTGAATTCCTCGGTCTTCGCCTACTTTTAAATTTCCTCGAAACTCTCCGATGGGTGACTTATTCCCTTCGTTACGGGGAATCGAGATTCGAATACCGTCTTTTTCGCCTTTTACGATTTGCTTCGTACTGGCCCGAATTCCGTAATCCGATTCCGGAAAGAAAAAGATCTGTGAGAGTTTGAATTTTTCCGATTTTTCAGGTGAGTAAAGAATATCGATTTTCTCATCCGTGATGGAAACGCGCACTCTTCCATTCGAATTCGCAGGCAGTGCGGCGACCGAGTTTTGAAAGAGCTTTACGTTCGTTCCGACCGTGCTTAGGTATTTATCTTTTTCAATTACGGGGAGTGCTAGTTTGAGTAACGCCCTACCTGGAACACACTCTTCTTTACAGATCAGCCACTTTAAATTTGCTGTGATCGTAATGTTTTCACCCGCGCTGATGGCTTTCGACATTTCCCATTTTAACGGATAAAGGACCTCACCTGGATAACCGAAATTTACGAGTGGCCCATAGGGAATGCGGGCGGGAGTCGGAAACTGAATGGGACCGAATTTCGAACCCGAGGGGTCGGATACAAGTTCACCGCGAGGAGGAAGGCCCGAATCCCCTGGGTTCTGCCAGTAAACATGCCATCCGTCTTCAGGCTTAATGTGAACGCCGAGCCACTGAGTTTCACCAGGTGTCGCGGCTTCTTTTTCGGTCAGGAGTTCGACCCGTGCGTGCGGGGTTTCTACTGGGGCTGCGTGGGAATTGCCCGATAATGACAATACAAAAAAAACCAAAGAAAAAATTAGATGACTCATCATATAGAAGGGTGACGCGGTTCATAGCGAAATACAATAAAAGACTCATCCGTCGCTATTTTTCGATCTGTTTCGTAGATTTGCTTCCACCCAGGACAGGAATGTATCGAATTTCGTATGAATTCTTTCTCATCTAATCCGCCAATAAAAATATCAGAGGGCTGAATCTGAATCCTATTATTTTTTCCGTTGCAAAGATCACTAAAACTGACCGGTACTCCACCCGTTCTAAAAAATGGGTACGAAATCCAGCTCCCTGAGCCGAGATCAAATACCGACTTTCCTGACTCCGCCATTGCAGAAAAAAGAAGATACGAACGTGGTGAAAGGGTCCGGGGGGCTTCTGCGACTAGTGTTGCAATTCGTGGTGCATCTGAAAAATCAAACTTTGGATAAACAGGGTTCCACACGATTAACCAGTAAACAGTCGAAATTGCAGGTCCGAAAGTAAAGAGGAGGTCGCGAAAAATAATTTTCTTGCGAGTGAAAGAATCTGAAAATCTCAGCATTTCGCGATGTCGAATCCAAAAATAGAGCAAAAAAGCGTAGAGAACTCCGCAGTGACGCAGTAACGGACTGAATCCGAAAAAATAGATAAACAAAATGGGTGAAATAGTAAAAAAAAGATGAAACCTAATCCTTTTATCTTCTCGAAATGCCAAAAAAATAAATACTAATGCCGGTAAACCAAATACAGAGCTGATGGGCATATGATTCCAGTACCAACTCCAGTTCCACGTTTTCGATAGCGAATGTTCTAAAGGAAAAATAATGACCGCAAAATATTTAAATAATCCAAGGAAAAGCCCTTTAATACCAGGCCACACGAGATGTGTGTTAAATGTCGAGCCTTCGGGTGGGATTTGCTGAATGAAAAGAATACCACCGATTATGGCTACTAGCCAAAAATCCCATCTTCTAAAAAAACGAGAGCCTTCAGATTTTAATAGCGAAAAATACTCTAAAAATAACAACGCCCCACATCCCGCGAAAAAAAGAAGATGCGTACTTGCCGAAGCTAAGAGCATCACGCGAGAAACTTCCTTTTTTCCCCGAACGTAAAAATCTAAAGAGAGGAATAAAAAGGCACCCCCGAGTGCATAGCTTCGGGATATAACCCCCCACTCGCGGAAAAAAAATAGATTTAATCCAAGAAAAAAAACACCGAGTAGCGAGAATCGAAACCTAAACGTAAAAAGCCATAAGGTTAAAAAACTGAAAGGTAAACTAATCCATTGGATAAAGAGCCGTGGATCTAAAAAGTTTTCAAAGAGGGGCCAAGTGTATCTTAAAATAAGATAGTGAAGTGGCGGAGTTCTCTCATATCGAACTGCAGTCCAAAATTCAGAAAACGAATGGGGTCGAGTCGCCACTAAAAATGTCTGATATTCGTCCCGCCAGGGAAGGTGCTGGGACGAACAAAATAGGATAAATAATGAAAGCGAGAAAAAGAGTAGGATTCGCCCAAAACTTACCGATTTAAGTCTCCCAAGGATTCTTTTCATTAAAAATTTTCTTCCAGTTTCTGGATTCCCTTAAACCGAGT
>JBGSHQ010000281.1:0-15173 GCA_041752095.1 Bdellovibrionia bacterium | reverse complement strand
AACTGCGGTTCCGGAACCTTAACGGAAATCACGCACGCAAGGCCTTCACGGATGTCGTCTCCGGTGAGACCTTCCTTCATCTGTTTCGAAAGACCACTGTCGTTAATGTACCGGTTTACTGCGCGAGTGAGCGCGTTTCGGAAGCCGGCAACGTGGGTGCCGCCTTCGATCGTATTAATGTTGTTCACGTAACTCGACGTCGTTTCGACATAGGAGTCGTTCCACTGAAGGGCAACTTCTGCGTAAAATCCGCCCTTTTCTCCTCCGACAAAAATCGGTTTATCGTGGAGTTTCGCCTTAGATTTATTCATGTGCTCTACGAATGCGGAGATGCCGCCTTCGTAGTGGTACTCTTGCTCTTTTACTGGCTCGAGTCGCTCGTCAATGAGAACAATTCGAATTCCAGAATTCAAAAACGCAAGCTCTCGTAAACGGGTTGCAAGTGTTTCGAATGAGTAATCGAGAACCTGAAAAATTTCTGGGTCAGGTTTAAAAGTTGTTTTTGTTCCACGCTTATCAGTAACGCCAATTTCTTTCAGTGGCGCAACCGCGGCTCCGCGGCGATAGGTCTGGGTGAAAACCTTTCCGTTCTGTTTCACTTCGACCGTAAGCTGCTCAGAGAGTGCGTTCACGACCGAGGCACCCACTCCGTGAAGCCCTCCTGAAACCTTATAGGCGCCACCCTCTTCGTTAAATTTTCCGCCTGCGTGAAGTTTCGTCATGACAATTTCAACCGCACTAAGACCAGAGGGGTGCATCCCTGTGGGGATTCCGCGGCCGTCGTCTTCGACCGTAACCGAATTATCAACGTGAATTCGTGCTGTAATATATTTTGCGTGTCCCGCTAACGCCTCGTCGATCGAGTTATCAATCACTTCGTAAACAAGATGGTGAAGACCACGAGCCCCTGTGTCGCCGATGTACATCCCGGGGCGCTTTCGAACGGCTTCGAGCCCTTCTAAAATTTTAATCTTATCTGCAGAGTATTCAGAGTTAACTGTCGTGGATGGACTGACTGGAGATTCGCTGGACATGGATTAACCTTTTCTTTCTGAGATTCTTTCTTCCCTCCTGAACCCGTTGGCACCTCGCCTTCGTAATCACCTGGGGAAAAGAGTTTCGATCAGACTCGGGGTCAGACTTCGAGCATTCCTTTTTTCACTCTAAAAACTTTTCCCTCAAACGGGGGTTCTTCGGTTGAAGTCACGAATACTTGTAGGTCTGTCTCCGAGAGATACCGCATGAGAAACTCGCGCCTGCCCCGATCTAGTTCCGATGAAAAATCATCGAGTAAAAGAATCGGCCGATGCCCCGTTCTCAAACGGAAGAGCTCTATCTCGCAAAGCTTCAGAGTGATGAGTGCAGATCGGGTTTCCCCTTGGGAACCATGACCGCGTAACGGTTGATCCCCATAAAACAGTGCCATGTCATCACGGTGTGGTCCCGCGAGCGTGACTCCTGCTCTCCATTCAGCATCCTTCTGGGCCGCGAGTGCCTCTCGAAATTCAGCTGTGAAAAACTCTAGTGACGGGAGGGGGGTTTGTAAAGGAAATAGGTGGGGGGCAAAGTCGAGTGAAGATATTGAAATTCCATGGTTTTTCTTAATCCAGCTCGATAAATAAAATGCGCGAAGCGGCAGTGCTTCGGGTACTGTTTTTCGGAGCATCGGATCAAGCATTTCACCTAAGCGTGACAGCCACTCAAGCCGTGCTCTAGCGATTTGGGCACCGAGAGAAATTAAATTTTCAGTAAACCCTTCTAAAATTTCGGGTCGCGGTCTCACTTCATTTTTTAAAAGTGCGTTTCGCTGCTCCAGGGTCTTCTGGTAGCGCGAAAGTGTTTTTAGGTAGCCTGAGTCTTCGGCCGAGAGCGTTCGGTCCAGGTAAGCCCGCCTGATCGCTGGTTCGCCACGAATTAAATCATGATCACTTGGGTTGAACACAATCGAATGAAATCCTACTTCGACCTGACCGAACCGCGACGAGAGATACTGCGTCGAAGATTTAATGGGTTTCCCATCGATGAACGCCGTTTTTGCAACTCGGCCCGTCGCACCTGTGGTCACACCGAAAGTAACTTTTAAGTCATTCGACCATTCACTGGATTCTTCGATCGTGCATCCAGCCTCAGCCCAGGTTTCTCCGAAACGAAGGACATCATCATTTTTTGCCCCACGAAAAGAACGGAGTGTTGATAAAAAACTCAGCCCTTCAAGAATCGAAGTTTTCCCCTGGCCGTTTTCCCCTATTATAAAATTTAAATGTTCGCCTGGCTTTAGATAAACCGACTGAATATTTCTAAAATTTTTAAGGCGTACTTCTTTAACTCTCACTAGATCCGCATCGGCATGATGACGTAGGTGTGATTCGGCTGTCCTTCACCTTTTAAAATTCCAGGGCTCAGATGATCCTTAAAATGAAGCTCAAGCCGCTCGACAGGGGTTACCGCTAAACACTCAAGAAGATATTTTGCATTAAAGCCGATCGATACAGCTTCGCCTTTATACTCAACATCAATTTCTTCTTTAGCTTCTCCGAGATCAGGATTACTCGAATAAACAGTGAGCACACCTGGCTGGATCGAAAATTTTACGCCCTTTGATTTTTCATGAGCGAGAAGGCTTACGCGCTTTAGAGCGCTGTGAAAGATATCTTTATCTATTTTTGCCATTCGATCGGTCGACTTAGGAATGACCTGTCGGTAGTCGGGATATTCACCTTCTATCAAGCGAATGAAGAGGTAGTTATTATTCTGGTGAGCAAAAATATATCCCCGCTCAAAAGAAAGCCCAATGGTTGAGGAGCCCTCATCTAAAAACTTACGAAGTTCTACTAAGCCTTTACGAGGAATAATCACTCCACGCTTTAACTCAGGCATCGTCGAAAACACTTCGCCATCCATGAATGCTAAGCGATGGCCATCGGTAGCGGTCATACGCATGATATTTTTTTCAAGTGGCTCGAAGAAAACACCATTCATTAAGTAACGAGTGGCATCTGTAGAGACCGCAAAACTCGTGCGATCAATCATTTCTTTTAGGCCATCTATTTTTGCATCGAAATATTTCTTTTCCTCGAATGCAGGAAGAGCTGGGTATTCGGTCGCTGCGAGCGAGACCATTTTAAATTTAGATTTTCCACAAAGTATCTCAACCCAGTCATTTTCTTTTTTAGTAATTTCAATTTCTGACTGAGGAAGTTCTTTTACAATATCGAGAAGAGATTTCGATGAGAGGGTAATTTTTCCGTCCTGAGCTTTCTGCACAGGAAGAACCATTTTTAATCCCACTTCTAAATCGGTTGCTGAGATGGAGAGTTGATCCCCCTCTACCGAAAAGAGAACGTTTGCGAGGATGGGCACGGTATTCTTTTTTTCCACTACGGACTGGGCTTTGCTTAAAACTTCCAAAAGCGGATTTCTGTGAATAACGAACTTCATGGGACCTCTCTCTTAAAGATCTTTATATATATAAAATTAAGTAGTCGTCATAGAGCGTGGGGATTTGGGGAAAACCGAACCAAGCCTTTGAAACTAAGAAGAAAACCCAAAGGGTAAACCAGTGGATTTCTCTCGGGGATACATTCCCAAAAAAGGGGATACATTCCGATTTGCCTAGAAAGACCATGCTATCCCCAAGTTTTCAACCAGCGTTTGGGGATAGGCCTGATAAGCCGACTAAAAAAATAAGCTATTTATAAAGAGAAGACTTCTTTTGAAAGGTAACTTCGTAGTTATCCCCAGGAGAGACGTTCCAGGATAACTTCTTCCCCATGGGTAACCCCTGAAAATGGATCCCCAGTGTGGATAAGTAAAAAAGGCGAATAGATTCAATCAATAAGCACGATGTACACATGGATAAGTGGATGTGTTCCATGGGGATGACTGTGAAATGTGAGGGGATAAGCATAGGTTGTCCCCGTGGATAACGAGGGAATTCCCCTAAAAAACAGATAGCCGAGTAAAAAAGTCCTTAGGAACCGCTAGCCGCCCAGTTTACGCGAGCTCCGATAAGAGAAGTTCCGCGAGCTTGCGCACTGGGACCTCCGTACAGTTTTCAGAGCGCTTGAGTGTTTTTCCTTCGAGGGTAGCCATATAGATGGGTGTCTTTTCACCAAAGTGTTTAATGAACTCTTTTGGCTTAAAGGATGTCCCCGTCACCTTAGCCTCGATTGCGATTATTTTTCCGCGTTCATCTTCGATTAAAAAATCGATCTCTTCCATCTGTTTTGTTCTCCAGAAATAGATGTTCCACCGCTTTTGGAAATGATCTTTAGTTCGGAGTATTTCGGTGAACACCAGGGTCTCGAAATTTTGTCCGAGTGTCGGGCTCAGAAGGAGGGGCTCACGAGCGCGCCACCCCTGGAGACGAGTGGCTAGGCCCACATCGTTCATAAATATCTTTTTGGATTTTACGACTCGTTTTGAGAGGTTCGTCGAAAAACTGGGAAGTTGTGTGAGAACGAAATTTTCTTCTAATAGTGAAATCCAGTCGTGCATGATGGGAGACCGTACACCAGAAACTCCCGCAATTTCGCTCGTATTTAGAAGATTCGCAGTACGGGCCGCAATAAGTTTTAATGCCTTCATAAAAGAATCGATTTTCTCGACCCCTTGTTTTCGAGCGATGTCTTTTCCAATAAAGCTATCGATAAGCTGATTTAAAAATTCATCAGGACGAAGGGCGGGGTCGATGTGAAGCTCGGGCCATCCGCCTGTTAAAAAAACATCTTGAAGATTATAGTTAGGGTTATGTGAAACGAGTTCGTGAATCGAAAGGGGATGGAGTGTGTATTCGCTTAAGCGACCCCCTAATGATTCCATTACCTTTTTCTTAATCTCGGTTTGCTCTGAACCGGTCATAAAGAAAAGTGTGCTTATCTTTTTAGGGTCGCCCTTTAACCGGTTCTCACGAAGTTTATCGATCATAAGTTTTATCTCCGGAAAAAGGTTCGGAGCGTACTGGGCTTCATCAATAA
Source organism: Bdellovibrionia bacterium (assembly GCA_041752095.1). Lineage (GTDB taxonomy): Bacteria > Bdellovibrionota > UBA1018 > UBA1018 > UBA1018 > JACMQW01. The sequence continues at coordinate 10,197 of JBGSHQ010000281.1, read as the reverse complement.
GGATAGGGGGAGGATACTGTGCAAAAAAGAGCGCTGGATTTTCCTGGGCTAAGCTTCGCAGGTCGAGGTGGTCGAGACGGGCTACGGGTACGTTTACCCCGCTCAGTTTCTGGAGGAGAGAGCTCTTTCCCGTTTGCCTCATTCCGCGGAGCAAAACAGCAGGAAGTGGGTGTAATTTCTCGAAAACAGACTGAAAATCCCTTTTAATCCACATATATAGCCATTTTAACATGACAGATTAAAAATGAAAAGGCCCAAAAAGACATGAGTAAACCAGACAGGACTCCATTTTACTCACGCGTAAGCACAACCCGATTCCAAATCCACCTCGGAACGAAGCAGCGCTTATGCGTTTTAAATATGCACTATTGAGATCGCAAGTTGAACACGTGATCAGAGTTATAGTGTGAGCCGCTGGAGTAGTAGCGCTAAAGCTCACAGTATCCCGCTAGCTGATCTCCAGGTGCCCCACTCCCGTCTAGAGACACTAGGAAATAGAGATTTCCTCCCGATACGCGAAAATTGGCGAGAAGGGAGTGTAGGCTACCAGCAATCCAGCCAGAGCTTGAAATTTTAAGCGCCCCATTCACGGACGAAAACTTCGCGTTGTCGAAATAATATTTTGCTTCAGCTCCCCCGCTACCCCCGGCGTTCACGTCCCAGCAGCTAAAAGGGTTTAAGTTGTTGTACGGACTAAATTCCAAAACCAATGCTGGACGGGCAACGGCTCTACCCGAATAGGAGTATCTCGCCACCGTCATGCACGCTGAAATTCTCTCATCGCTGCTTTTCCGAAAAGAGACGCAAGTTGTGTTCGGTCCGATATCGAGGAAGGACGCTTCATTACCTCGCTCATACATTCTTACGAAACGGGCGTAATTAGATTCGCTCGACCAAGAGCTCCCGGATACGAGCAAATTTAGGACAAGCAACGATCTCAGATATAATTTCATAATTTTGATCCAATGTTTTTAATCAAGAAGGAGCACCAGAATTATTTGCAATCCATCTTATCGATGGAGACGAGTCCGGTGTCTGTCTCGATTTTTAATTCAGCCTCGTGATCGGCGCTTAGAACAAAGACAACCACATCGTCGGCTTGGTTTTTTTGAGTGATTGTAAAGATAAGATTCGAACGCTTCTTTGCGAGCGGGTGTTTCTTCAGCGTTTTAAATTTATAGGTTAACTTCTGAATTCCACTTTCCTTGTCCTGCGAAAGGCCGAATTCGTACCCATTCGTTGGTATGAGTCTGCTTTTATAGAGATAGTCAGCCCTGTCCAACTGAGGAAACGGTTTCCCGGTTAACCCCAGCTCTATGGAAGCCTTTGTTGTCTGGCCGACACAAACGACGTCGTTTGCCATCGATGTGGACGAAATCAAAAGGACAGTTAAAAGAATCATCAGTTTCATAAAATATCTCCTGTTGTTTTTTTAAAGCAGATTCTGAATCGCCTCGACCGCGTCCTTAATTTCCGGATCTGCGTCGATCTTTTTTTCGATTTCGCGGCACGCGTGCATGATGGTCGTGTGATCGCGGCCGCCGAAGAACTGGCCGATCTCTTTGAAACCCAGGCTTGTGTACTTTCTAATGAGGTACATCGCGATTTGGCGAGGACGCGCGACCGACCGCTGTTTCGAGATCGACTTAAAATCAGTGGGTTTTAAGCGGAAATGTTTTGCTACCGCAGTCTGGATCGACTCGATCGTGTAGTTCGCGCCTTCTTCAGGAATCACGATTTTTAACTGCTGCTTCGCAAGTTCGAGAGAAAGTTCTGCTCCGGTGAGCGAAGCGTGGGCCTGAAGCTTAATCAGTACGCCTTCGAGCTCACGAACGTTTGATTTAATATAAGTCGCGAGAAACGTCGCCACATCATCAGGCAGATAAATATCATCGCGCTCGGCTTTCGCTTTTAGAATCGCGATCCTGGTTTCGATTTCAGGCGGAGTAATATCCGCAATTAAACCCCACTCGAAACGCGTGCGAAGACGTTCTTCGAGTTTCTGGATTTCCTTCGGAGGGCGATCGCTTGTTAAAACGATCTGGCGCTTCGAGGAGTGAAGGGCATTAAACGTGTGGAAAAACTCTTCTTCGGTCGCATGTTTTCCAGCGATGAACTGGATGTCGTCGAAAAGGATCACATCGAAACTATCACGGTATTTTTTTCGAAATTCAGTCGTCTTATGGTGCTGGATCGACTCGATCATTTCGTTAACAAAACGCTCTGCCGAAATATAAAGAACGCGCGCGTTTGGATTTCGCGCAAGAACCTGGTTTGCGATTGCATGAAGAAGGTGAGTTTTCCCAAGCCCGGGCTGCGAGTAGAGGAAGAGGGGGTTATACTGGCGGGCCGGGTTTTCCGAGACGGCAAACGCCGAAGCGTGGGCAAACTGGTTTGAGGCACCGACTACGAAAGTCTCAAACGTGTACCTAGGATCGAACTGAGTCGACTGGGACTGAGGGGACCTGCTCATCGCCCCCCATAAAACGCCGGACTCTGGGGCAGGATTCTGGGATGCCGGCTCATTTGCCACCAAGGTTTCAGAGTGGGGCTCGACCGATGGAGCCACCGAATCAGACGCCGAAACGACCACATTTAAATTTACCGGATGACCTAAAATTTGGGTAAAAGCCTGCTCAATCTGGGCTTGAAACTGAGTAATTACCCAGTGATAGGCGAAATCGGTCTGTGCCGCCATTTTAACTAAAACGCCATCGCCACTGGGGAGATCGGACATGCCGATGAGGCGGAGAGGGGCAATCCAGAGCTGAAGCTGTTGGGGGGTAATATTACCCTCTGCCTCCAGGTGCCGGTAAACGGCACGCCAGACCTCAGGCCACTGTGAATCATCCAACTGCAAATGTGTTCTCATACTGCGAACCGAGGGCGTAGCACGGGAAAAGGGGAACTGACAACCTTCCCTTGACGACGCGGGTGTACTTTTGTAAACCCAGACCTCATTAATTCGTAATTACGAGGATTTAGTTTTATGAAACGTACACTCCAACCGTCTCGCACAAAGCGTCGCCGCCGTCACGGTTTCCGCGCGCGCATGAAAACGACGAACGGTAAAAAAGTTTTAGCACGTCGCCGATCACGTGGACGTAAGCGTCTCGCTACTAAAGTTGCTGCGAAGTAACTTTTCTTTCGGACCTGAATACCGACTTCACTATAACTGGGAGTACAAACGCTTCTTCCAGGGCAGTGAAGTTCTACGCCTAAAAGAGTGCGCAGTGTTTCGCATTCCAAATTCGCTCGGTCATTTCCGCGTTGGAATTACGATTAAATGTAAGGCGAACTCGGTGGAGCGAAACCGAGTGAAGCGTGCGATTCGCGAAGCGTTTCGACGATTGAAGGATGGCCTGGGAAGCTACGATTATAATATTGTGATTTCTGGGTCGCGAAAACTCGATTTCGAGTTTGCACGCCGCCTTAGAAATTCCCTCGGGGAGGAGTTCGTCAGTGAGCGCGAAATGGCTCGTTTCAAACGGGCTCGTTAGTCTGTATAGAAAGATACTGTCTCCGCTACTGCACGCCCTCGTGGGCCCCGCATATGGGTGTCGGTTTACTCCGACATGCAGTGAATATTTCGGTGATGCCGTCGAGGCACACGGAGTTTTCAAGGGCGGATGGATGGGAATGAAGCGGATCTGCCGGTGTCACCCTTGGGGTGGGGCTGGATATGATCCAGCGGTTAGCCCGGTAAAAGTTCAGATAAAAGGCGAATAAATTTATGGATCGTAAGACACTTTTAGCAATTGGACTTTCTCTCCTTGTTTTCGTCGGATGGCAGAAATTTTATATCGAGCCTCGGATGCCTAAGCCAGGGGCAACTGTAGCGAATCAAGTTGCTTCGATGAGTGCGCCGACAGCAGGGCAAGCACCGAACGCGCAATTGAATAACTCTGTGCCTGGAGCCCCCGTAGTTAACGGCGCAGTCCAAGCCGTAGCAACAAAACCCATCACGGTTCGAAGCACTGAAGTTGCGACCACTTCTGGCCCCGCCTTTATTGGGGACGCGGGTAAATTTTTTACAGACTGGAAAGTTTCTAGTTACCGAACTTCGGTTGATAAGTCGGCTCCGATCATTGATCTCGCGATGGTCACACATGGTGTGGGCGGAGAAGGGGAGCTTGCGTTTGATCTCCCTGAATTTGCTTATTTAAATAACGTCCAGGGAACGATGACGAGTAATGAACGTGGTGCGACGTGGACCTACGAAGACGCGAACGTAAAACTTTCTCGTGAATACACGTATGGTGCGGACCAAAACGCGATTGGTCTTGTTTTAAATGCGGAATTTAAGACGAAAAAACCGGCATACGCTTTCGTCTCCCTTTCCTCTCGAGTAGCCGCTGAAGACCACGAAGAGGCAGACCGCCAGCTTCTCGCGTACCAAGGGACAACGCTTGAGCGACTTCTTCCAGGTGACGTTAAACAAGTTCAAGACCTTCCAGGCGCGACGAAATGGATTGGGGCACAGAGCCGCTATTTCCTTCTTGCTTTAGTGCCGAACGAAGCAAGTCCACGCGCACTTGCGCAGAGCCTAGGAGAAAAGCACGCGAAAGTAAGTTTAGTTTATCCCGTAACGGGAAACGTGTTTCGACTTCCGATGAAGGCGTACTTCGGCCCTAAGGAAATGACAGCACTCCATAAAGTAGAGCCGACGCTTGATTTCACGATCGATTTCGGATGGTTCACCTTTTTCGCGTACCCGATCCTTCGCGTGATGAAATGGATCAATGCGGGCGTTGGAAACTGGGGACTCGCGATTATTCTTCTAACCCTACTCATTAAGCTTCTTACTTTTCCACTGACCTACAAGTCGACAAAGAGCATGAAAAAAATTGCGGTCCTTCAGCCGCAGATGAATGCCCTTCGCGAAAAACATAAAGACGATAAAGAAACACTGAACCGCGAGATGATGATGTTCATGAAGACGCAGGGATATAATCCGGTCGCAGGATGTCTCCCGATTCTCATTCAGATGCCCGTTTTCTTTGCGCTTTACCGCGTTCTTTATAGCTCGATCGAACTCTATCAAGCCCCATTTTTCGGATGGATCCATGACCTCTCTCTGAAAGACCCCTTCTACATTACCCCGGTATTACTCACTGGAATGATGTGGCTTCAGCAGAAGCTGACCCCATCGACAGCGACAGACCCAATGCAGGCGAAGATGCTTCAGTATATGCCGCTTTTCTTCGGCTTAATGATGCTGAATCTACCTGCGGGTCTAACGATCTATATGCTGGTGAACGCGGCCGCTTCGGTTGCCCAGCAGAAATATATTAATAAGAAGCTCGATGTGCCTCAGGGACCCGTTGTTCTTCCGAAGGCATAGAAGGACCTTAGTAAGGACGTGAGCACTACGCAGTACCTCTCTCACGACACGATTCACGCACTAGCAACCCCAGTAAGCGGGGCACTTTCCGTGATTCGCCTGAGCGGGCCTTTGTCGATTAAGGTCCTCTCCAGTTTAACGGAAGGAGCGAGCGAGAAAAAAAATGCTTGCGAGGTGTTTCGAATAAAATTAGTCCATCACACCCGTGCGGGCGTGAAAGAAACACTCGATGATGCGGTCTGTGTTTATTTTCAGTCGCCGCGCTCCCAAACGGGCGAAGACCTGGTTGAGCTTTTTCTCCACGGGGGGGCGATAGTTGCAGAACGCGTTTTTTCAGCCCTTTCCGCTCTCGGATCTCGCCAAGCACTTCCGGGAGAATTTAGCTTTCGAGCCGTTCGAAACGGGAAAATGCAAATTACCGAGGCCCAGGCAGTGGCCGATCTCATTTCGGCGAAAAACGTGGGCGCCGCGAATCTTGCTCTAGAAAAAATGGGTGGATCGCAAGCTAAGCTCATTTTAGATCTAGCCGACGGACTTCGTAAGCTTGCAACGATGGGCGAGCTTGGAATCGACTTTTCTGATCAAGACGTAGAAGAACTTTCGCTCCCTGTTTTAAAAAAGCGCGCAGAAAAAATTCTAGAACAGCTTTCCTATTTGGCAGCCTCCTTTTCTCGGGGTGAAAAAATTCAGTCGGGCGTTCGAGTCGCTTTTATAGGGCGTCCAAACGCAGGTAAATCGAGCTTTTTTAATGCTCTTTTAGGTGAAGAGCGGTCGATCGTATCGGAAATCGCGGGCACCACTCGTGATGTCATCCGCGAAACGCTGAATCTCCGCGGAGTCACCCTTCGTATTGAAGACACAGCAGGAATTCGTGCTTCGACTGAAGACCGGATTGAAAAAATTGGAATCGAACGGAGCTTGAAGGCGGCCCAGGAAGCTGATTTAGTTTTGTTCATCATCGACGCGGGAGAGGCGCCGTCTGCGTGGGCCGAAACGCTAAGTGTTTGGAGCGGGGTGAATGAACCCAGAGAAAAGACCCTCGCCATTCTTACTAAGGTTGATTTGGTAACCCCCGAACAAATTTTAAAATCTAAGGAAGAAATTCGTAAACTTGGAATATTGAATATTTATGAAGTTTCTTCGACGGAACTTCGCGGTGTGAGTGAAGCCGTTAGCGGAATTGTGGAGTTTTGTGAACGATTTACGGCCAGAAAGCCCGGCGAAGTGCTCCTGACCCGAATGGATCACCTTCATGCGGTTGAAAAAACGATAACGCACCTCGAAAGAGCGCTCCAAACACCCGCAGAGGACTTATTCGCAGCCGACCTGAGACAGTCACTCAACGCTCTTGGGCCAGTAATTGGCGAGACTTTACCCGACGATATTTTAGGGCGGATTTTCTCAGAATTTTGTATTGGAAAATAGGCTGCGACTGAGGTGAACTTCTTTCGCACTTTTCAATACTTAGCGAGAGGTCTTGCATCATGTCAGGGACAGCAAAAACGATTCAAAAAATTGGGATACTCGGATCAGGGCAAATGGGGGGCGGGATTGCACAGGTCGCAGCCCAAGCAGGGTTCACCATCTTACTCGCGGACCGCGATCTAGCAACGGCTGAAAATGGAAAAGCGAAAATTCAGGCTCAACTTAAGAAGCTCGTCGAAAAAGCAAAGATCACTGAAGACGAAGTAAAGAAAACGCTCGATGCGATTCGTCCCGTAAATGGAATTGCGGAACTTAAGGACGCCGAGATGGTGATCGAAGCGGTGACGGAAAACCCAGCGCTTAAATTTCAACTTTTTAAGCAACTCGACGAAGCATGCAACCCGAGTGCAATCCTCGCAACAAACACATCTTCGATATCGATCACCCTCATCGCAGCGCAGACGAAACGCCCAGGGCTTGTGGCCGGGATGCACTTCATGAACCCCGTTCCAGTGATGAAGCTCGTCGAAGGAATTCGCGCGATCCAAACGACCGACGATACGTTTGCGACCGTTAAGGCAGCGTCTGAGAAAATGGGGAAGACATTTGTTTCTGTGAAGGACATTCCCGGGTTTGCTGTGAACCGAATTCTGATGCCGATGATTAATGAAGCGGTTCAGGTCGTTTACGAAGGAATTGCTTCGGTAGAAGACGTAGATACCTCGATGAAGCTCGGAACGAATCAGCCGATGGGCCCACTAACCCTCGCCGATTTTATTGGGCTCGATACGTGTCTTGCGATTATGGAAGTTCTCTATAACGGATTATCGGACTCTAAATACCGACCGAGCCCGCTTTTAAAGCAGATGGTTTCAGCGGGCTGGTTTGGACGAAAAAATAAAAAAGGTTTCTACGATTACGCAAATCCAGAAAACCCAAAACCGATGCGATGGAATGGGTAAATAAAATGACCGACGGAAAATTCGAAAACCTACTCATTGAAAAAACAAACCATGGGATTGCGGTTTTAAAAATAAATCGCCCCCGCGCGCTGAACGCACTTAATTCTGTGACGATTAAGGAACTTCGATTAGCGCTTATGGCGTTAGCCGCCGATGAATCAGTACGCGTGGTTGTGTTTACCGGTGAAGGCGATAAGGCGTTTATTGCGGGAGCGGACATTGCCGAGATGAAGGACCTTACCCCAGGCGACGGAGTTTCCTTTGCGCAAGCCGGACACGAAGTCGCTAAATTACTCGAGACGATGAAGAAGCCCGTGATTGCGGCGGTAAATGGATTCGCTCTAGGTGGTGGGACTGAAATGGCGCTTGCTTGTGATTTCATTATCGCGAGCGAGAAAGCTGTGTTTGGTCAGCCTGAAGTGGGATTAGGAATCATTCCTGGGTTTGGCGGATGCTTTCGGCTCGCCCGAGCAGTGGGCCTTCCACGTGCGAAGGAGCTTATTTATTCGGGTCGAAGAATTAAAGCGGACGAAGCGTTAGCAATGGGACTTTGTAATCACGTACTTGCCTCCGAAGGATTTCTCCCAGCGGTGCTTGAGCATGCAAAAACAATTGCTCTCCAAAGCGCCTCTGCGGTTTCGAAAGCAAAAAGCCTCATGGTGGAGTTCACCGAGGCGATGGGCCTAAACACGAAAATCGATGCCGAAGCACACGCGTTTGGTCGCTTGATGGGGTCTCATGATCAGCGCGAAGGTATGGGCGCGTTTACTGAAAAACGGAAAGCAAAGTTTGAGGGATTAGAGAATGTATAACGGATGGCCCGTCGAAAACGACGAAGATAAAAAAATGCTTATGGACCAGGTCGGCGCGTTTGCGCGCGAAGTGGTTGCCCCCGCAGCGAAGCACCACGATGAAACAGGTGAGTTTCCGACATCGCACATTAAGCAAATGGCCGAGATGGGCCTCATGGGAATGATGGTCTCCGAGGAATTCGGTGGAGCGGGATTAGATGCAGTTTCGTACGCCATGTGTATGGAAGAAATTTCGGCTGCGTGCGCATCGACTGGCGTAATCATGTCCGTGAATAATTCGCTCGTTTGCTGGCCGATCGACGCTTACGGCACACAAGAACAAAAGAAAAAGTGGCTCACGCCTCTTGCCCAAGGAAAAAAGCTTGGATGTTTTGCGCTCTCAGAACCAGGTGCAGGGTCTGATCCAGGCGGACTGAAGCTCATGGCCACTAAGGTGGACGGTGGGTATAAACTGCGTGGGACTAAAAACTGGATTACGAATGGCCGAGAAGCCGACGTAGCCGTGGTGTTTGCTACTGTCGATCCAGCTAAGGGCTATAAAGGTGTTACCGGCTTTATCGTCGACACGAAATCTCCTGGATTCTCGGTTTCGAAACTAGAAGATAAATTAGGAATTACGGCTTCATCCACCGCGCAGCTCTTTTTCGACGACGTGTTCGTCCCGGCAGACTGTTTACTGGGCGCCGAAGGACAGGGATTGAAAATCGCCTTATCGACGCTTGATGGGGGAAGAATTGGAATCGCAGCACAGGCGCTTGGAATTGGCCGATGCGCCCTCGAAGCATCGAAGCGATTTACTACGGAGCGCGAACAGTTCGGCGCCCCGATTTCTAAACTTCAGGCGATCCAGTTTCACATTGCGGATATGGCAACCCGGATGCAGCAGGCCCGCCTATTAACGTGGAACGCAGCTCGATTAAAAGATGCGGGCGTTAAGTATTCGAAGGAAGCCGCAATGGCAAAATTATCGGCTTCTGAAGCCGCCATGTGGACCGCGACTAAAGCGATCCAGGTGCACGGCGGATACGGATATACAAAAGAGTATGTGCCCGAAAGAAATTTCCGCGACGCAAAGATTACGGAAATTTATGAAGGTACGAGTGAAATCCAGCGAATTGTTATCGCGGCCCAAGAGTTTCAGGAGTTGAAAAATGGATGAAAAATTAAAGCAAGAACAAGCAGCATGGTCAAAGCGACTCGCGGACGGAGAAAAGAAATTTCCACCGCGCGATGCGAGTTTCACCACCTTAAGCGACATGGAAGTTCCACTGCTTTCGACCCCGAACGATCTAGAAGCAGAAGGATTCGATTATCTCCGAGACCTTGGATTTCCAGGCGAATATCCGTTCACCCGCGGAGTTCAGCGAAACATGTACCGCGGAAAACTTTGGACGATGAGGCAGTTTGCGGGATTTTCAAGCGCAACTGAAACGAACAAACGCTTTAAGATGCTTCTCGCAAACGGCCAGACGGGTCTGTCGACTGCGTTTGATATGCCAACCCTCATGGGCTACGACGCCGATTCCCCACGTTCTAAGGGTGAAGTAGGAAAATGTGGAGTCGCCGTGTCTTCACTTGAAGACATGGAAGAACTTTTTAGTGGGATTAATTTAGGCGATATCACGACATCGATGACCATTAATGGTCCAGCGAT
>JBGSHQ010000280.1:0-4815 GCA_041752095.1 Bdellovibrionia bacterium | reverse complement strand
CCTGTTTGTGCGCACGCGATCAGATCACGGCCTGCAAGCGCAACAGGGATAGCTGCAGCTTGGATAGGAGTTGGAGTAACGAATTCCATCGCGTTTAGGGCTTTAGAAATAGGTGCGGGTAAATTTAATTCAGAAAACGATTTCATGGGGTCAGGACTTTCTGCTCTGTAATAAAACGGGTAATAAAACCCCGAGTCCTTACGGACTCCTTAACGACTGAGCTATAAATATCGGCTGATCTAAAAGATCTGCCGGGTGAGCTCGTCGATAAAATTCAGAACCGATAAGCCCGATTTCCGCTTTCGCGGACTCTCACTGAAGTAGGAGATGAACGGACCGTAGCACGCGGGATGGGCGATAGACAGAACTAACTCTGAAGAAGTGAAAAGTTCTTCTAACCTAATATAAATCAGTTGGATGTGATGCCGGATTTAATCTTCCTTATTTTCAAGGCCAATGATTCGCTTTCTGGGCACCAAGTCTTCAGACATCATTTTCCGTAGTGCTGTAAAAACGATTTTGAATTTTTGATCGTACTTTGATTCTAGAGCGGCAATCTTCTTTTCGAGCCTTAAGTCCGAACTCAAGACCTTACGGATACGAACAAATGCCCGCATGATCGCTATATTAACATCTATCGCTCGATCACTTTTTAACACTGCCGAGAGCATCGCCACACCTTGTTCGGTGAATGCTAATGGAGGTGTTCGACGACCGCCACGACCTTTCTTTGATATCGCAATTTGCGATATCAAAGCGCTAAACTCCTGATTTGAAAGAGAAAACATGAAATCGGAAGGGAAACGTTTCGCATTTCGACGGACTTGCTCGTTAAGACGCATTGTCGAGACTTCGTAAAGAGTAGCAAGATCATAGTCGAGCATGACCTTTTCGCCTCGGATGAGATAAATTTTCGAATCGATCGTATCGGAAAAATCGTTGGTATTATTCATACTCGCGAAAGAGCAAGGGTTACACCAACTCAGCTACGCAGCGCCATTCACCTCTGAAATCTGGGTATTCAGAGTCCATAGATCGTAGAGAACACCTAGTCCCAAGAGCCCGCCAGTGAGGAGCCAGATAATACCACTCACCCACTTACCCATATAGAAACGGTGGATACCTAGAACGCCTAGGAAAGTGAGAAATATCCAAGCAAGGTTATAATCGATTTTTCCAGATTTGAAGCGAAGGTCTGCCTCTTTATCCATTCCAGGAATCAGGAATAAATCGATAATCCAGCCGATTCCGAGTAATCCCAGGGTGAAAAACCAGAGAGTCCCCGTTTTCGGTTTCCCGTAATAAAATCGGTGCGCTCCGATGAAACCAAAGATCCAAACAATGTAGCCGACGGTTTTTGAGTGGGTGTCGTTCATAAAGATTTACCTTTATAAAAGCATACACTTATTCACTTTAATGCGTATAGTTATTTATTTCTTGCCACTATGCATTATCTCGGATAAATCGAGGATCAGTTTTTATACGTTGTCTAATGATTTAGCGCGCAACGATTGCGCTCTTGAATGAATAATTACGGCGAAAGCCATGGATTTAGAAAATTGGAATCAAAATTGAGAAAAAAAATGAAATATAAAACTGTCATCACTTTTGTTGGTCTTGCATTTGTTAGCTCTGTAATCGCAAGTGAACCTGTCGCTATTTTATCGCTCAAGGCTGGAGAGGAAAAATGTCAGCAAGACATTTTGATCAAACCTTTGCAGAAGATGATTGTTAAAAAGAGACTTGGTGACAGCGATGTTAAAATTAATAAATCAATTCAAGGTGAAACCACTTTGACAATCAAGCTTTTCGATCGCGTACAAAGAACATTTATAGATGATAATGGAAAAACCATTGAGGTATGGGGACCTCATGGGGCTGTTTATGATTTTATTCTTTCAGTCGATTATCATCCTATCGTACTTCCAAAAATTGCCTATTCCAAAACACTGACGGTTCCTAGTGTTACCAAGTACGATGACTTGGGAAGAGCTGTCGTATCGCCTGCGATTGAACAGGCTCTCGATGCTTACGTAGAGTACGATTTTGGCGACTCGGAAGTTTATGCGGTGAATGCGGCAACGAACCAACCAGCTCAGATGTTTCGTATCAACTTGAAGAAGTTCGCTGCCTGTCTTAAAGGCGTGATTCGTTAGTCGGTAGGTAGCTGTTTTAAAAACTGAACTAGATCGCAACGATTGCGCTTAAGCGAAATATTTCGGCGCGAGCCAGAGGTTGAAAAAATTAGCTATGACGCGCAAACGTAGACCCTTTTCTATTAATCTGATCCAACGTGGTCTCATATTCGCGTGCCTAGCGATTTCGTCCCTCGCCCAGGGTGCGGGATTTCCGGATTCGGGTCAGGCTTCAGCAGATGAAATCAATCACCTAGCAATCACGTGCGGTCACGATTCGACATCCGTTCGCGGTTCGAATGAATTTATCATTCCGGTTAGACGGATTTCCTCCTCAAGAAAAGGCGACCGATATTTTGCTCGGTACACCTTTGGCTCGATGGAATTCGGTGTTGTCGTCGACGCAGATCATTTGAACTCGATCCGATACGAGGTTGCTGCGGATGGACTAAAGACTAAAAAGACTGGCCGCCTTGCTCGCCTAAAAGATGACTTTCGATTCCGGATCGGGAACCACTCTGTGGTCTGTGTGCTTTGGTCGAAGTCAGTTCTTAGCGTCGAAGAAAACACCATCAACTTTATCGTGCATCCGCATTTCGGATATGATCCGGACCGACTCATCCTCGATCGCTTGACTGAACCACGGAATAACTCCGCTCAGACGATTGTACTTCTCGAATCTCTCCAGATGATCCGTGCTATGCGGCAGATTCCCAACCCGGATTATTCGGATCTCGCGATCCTAGGTGGAGTCGACCGCCCTTCCTTAAGCGCGCTCGAATTACCGAATTTTCCAGCCAATACTGAATACTTCACGGCTCCGAGCGGTCAGATTCCATTCAAGTGGACAAAGGGAGCGGCATCGACAATCTGGCTCTCCGGCGGGTATTTCAATGCCTGCGGATTGAATACGATCAAATCAATTCTTCAAGCCTTCGTGCGCACGACCATATTAAAGGCGAGTCTAAACATCGACATGAGCGTCTCCACGCTTCAGGGAAGCTCGGCCGGTTCAGATATGGTTCCAGCAGACCTTAAGGGTAAGAGAATGTTGCTCGCGGATTATCCTGTATCGTACCCGACCGAATTCCGGAAATTCATGACTTTATATGAGACCGAACTGATGACGGCTCTGAAAACCGAAGTGAAGTCAGATTTTGAATTCTTGGGAGAGGATATCGGTATTATCGATCGAATCCAGATTCGGATTTTCGATGAAAATGATCGACCGCTCAGGACCTATGGACAGATGTCGGGCATTAAGACATTCGACGTGCATTTCAAAAAGTACCGTCGGTAACAGAGAGCAAAATTACTTACCAAGTGATCAAACAATGCTCTCGTGAGTATAGATATTGATCGCAGAGCGATTAAAATATATGTGTAAATGAATTCAACCAAAAATGTCCGATAAAAGCTGACACGAAAATAAAACCGACACGATAGGGCGAGTGAAAATGTCGCAACGCTTCGCCATCGGTGGGGTTACGTCAGTGGTGTAGATAGCTCGTCTAGTAACTCTTCCGCCAGCGAAGCAAAGTCCCACCTCGGTCCACGCCTTCGGAGTCCTTAATGAGTTCTGTCGAAACGGCCCAGTTTCGGCCGAGCGACTTCGAGAGAGCGACCTGTCTATCATTCTCCCAGTTACTCCCAATCGAAGCGACGACACCGCCGGGAAGGCGTACGACTGCCGAGTAAGTCTCAGTCGTCGGATCATAGATCACCGACTCGATGGGGGTCGAGGCAAACGCCCAGAATGAAAAAACACCCAGTGCCTGTGAAGTAATTGCAGCGTCCGCGCTACCGAGCGAGCGTGACTGTTCGGATGAGATCGAGTTTCGTGGCATTCCGTAAATCACGAGCGAAACGATTTCTTCCTGCGAGAGCGGAGGTTTGCTCGTGAGATCAATCTTCGTTTTTCCTTTTCGCGCCGCAATTGCTGCCTCAATATGATAACCCGCGCGTTCCATCGAGATGACAGCACCGAGTTGAAAATCAGGCTTAAGAGAAACCAAAAATGATTCGAGTTTCACCCGCTTATTTAAATATTCGATATGAAGTGGGCTCGATAATTTAAAATCCCCACGGATGACTCCAGATCTTCCATCGAGTACTAAATGGGGCGTGAAAGACACCGACGGAACGAGGAGCCGATTTAGAATAGTGCACGAACCCGCATCGCCATCGATCGTTACGGATACTGGAAAATCATTGGAAATAAATGGCTTCGAACCTTGAAGAGGTTTTTCGACGGCAATCCCTTCTTGAAACGCTGGCTTTTCATTCTTCTTATCATAGCGAACGATTCTGGGATCACGGCGATAAATCGGAACAGGTGCAAGAGGCTCGTAATCCGGGAGCCTTAGCGTAATATTTTTAATCGTTGAATTCACATCCAGTGAAAGAGGGGAGTAGGATTTGGGATCCAGGCTCAGGGTTACTTGACTTTCAGTGATGATCGCCTGTTCAGGAGAGCGGAGCGCGGTCGTAACCTGAATCGGAATTTCTTCTACCGATTTAAAGGGGAGCGTTTTCATCCTGATCGGCCCGTCTAAAACCGTAAACGGCGCAGGAATCGACCACGGGGTCTTTTCTAGAAGCTCAACGATTTTCCTAAAGGAAGGCGCCTCGATTAAAAAATCACCCCGGTTTAAAGAAACGGCTGAAGTTTTAGGCGAAA
>JBGSHQ010000279.1:0-14700 GCA_041752095.1 Bdellovibrionia bacterium | reverse complement strand
TCTCCGAGGTCGATTCGAATGAAAGGATTTTAGCATTAGAAGATACGCCTGAACTTGCGCCATCACATCCACAGTTCTTTTCACTCGTGTCGCGAACGGCAAACGCAGATGGGTTCGGAGAGGTTACGCTTCGAACACTCTTAAAGCAGACTCTAAGAATGAGGCCGGATCGAATCGTGCTGGGTGAAATTCGTGGAAATGAGGTCTTGGATTTACTCCAGGCTTTAAACACAGGCCACCAGGGAACACTGGCAACCCTACACGCGAATACGCCGCGCGAGGCGCTGAAGCGGATCGAAGTACTCTGCTTACTTGCGGCTGGATCTTCTCTTCCTCTCGGTGCGCTTCGGGAACTTCTCTCGGGCGGAATTCGGTGGATGGTCCAGGTGGAGCGCACGCCGGAAGGCCGACGTGTGCGTGAACTCGTCGAGATCGCGGGGCGCGAAGGTGACACGATTCTCCTTCGACCGAAGACGCCCTTCACGTAAGAGGGTGATTTGCTCGGGTGAGATCTTTATCGGATTCGATACGATGTAAAGCACGCCAAGGATGGCTGTGATTCCGATCTCTCGTAGATATTTCATATTCCACCGACTACGTTCGATACCGACATAAAGAGCGCGAAACCTAAGAGCGATAGAAGGCCTGGGGCTGTGAGTAGAAAGAGTGGCTTTAAGGCACGCGTGCCTAACATCTGAAGTTCGCGTTCCTGGTAGGCACGGATTTCTGACCGGAGCCCCTGCACGACGGATTCAATCCTCTCAGCGCAGGGCTGGCCATCCCAGA
This sequence comes from Bdellovibrionia bacterium, assembly GCA_041752095.1. Classification (GTDB taxonomy): domain Bacteria; phylum Bdellovibrionota; class UBA1018; order UBA1018; family UBA1018; genus JACMQW01. The sequence goes on along the minus strand of JBGSHQ010000279.1, from coordinate 13,914 downwards.
GCGAGGCTTGAATCGATTTTTTATATGAGGATCCCGAATCGATCAGTGCAGACCTTAAATTTTTCGAGGTACCGGGGGTTTTAGTTTCTTCGACTTGCCACGGATCACTTCCCCATTTCGTTTGGAGTTTAGGCGGCATGTGCGCGATCGACTCCGTCCATGCACGGTCGGGGGCTCGCCCGAGTTTAAGTAGTGCGAGAAGTCGCTCACCGAAAACGAGGGTATCCAGCATCCAGGTTTGTTCACTTTTTTTAAGCCCGCCCCAGCGTGCCGCTTCGGCCATTTTCCAGATCCAAAGTCCGGAAACGATACCTAAGGCGGTGGCGAATGCAGTGATGAACCACCACACTCCGCCTGCCGATTCGACATCGGGGAGAAGCCATCTGAGTACGAATGAGAAGACAGGGATGAGCGCGAAGCAGACACCGGCTTGCGCGACGGCCTGGGAACTTCGTGCTCGTGCTTCACCCAGAGACTCGAAATGGCGACGAGCGAGTTCGCGGAATCGTTTTAGAGTCGGTACAACCGCAGCACCTTCACTCCGAAGCTGCGAGAGGCAGTCATAAGAGAGATGGTTCCAGGGGGCTTCGAGGGTCTTTAATTTTTGCCATCGCTCTTCTCCCGGCACTAAGCCTGAGGCGAGGGTTTCTTCTAGCTCGTGGAATAGCCCTTCGGCCGCCCGAACTCCTGCACCGCTTTGGGACTGGATTTGGGCAGGGATCTCATTCGCGGCTTGGGAGATTAAAGAGAGGACGAAGAAGAAAAAGGCGAACCAAAGGAGGAGTGGGAGGGTGATCATGGCCTTTTGAAGAGCAATAAAAGGGCCAATGATACTAGAGCCTTATGAAGAAAAGGGAGAATAAAAATCTTGGGTCTTGACGCACCACATTATAGAAGATACAACGCCTGAATCGATTTATCCTTGGGGGGATTTTTCATGGCTACTGCTTATTCTGTTTTTTCGTTAACGTCTCTCACTTTTGCTCTGACTCTATTCTCTTCGTGTGGAGGGGATTCAAAAGCTGTTACTAAATCCCACTCACCAGCAACTGCTGAAGAGCGCTGTTCCGCCGAAAAATATATCACGGAAACTCTATCTGCTTTAAACGCGACAGAGATCTCGATGGATAGCGCCATCATGACTTTAATCCAAACTCCAAATACTAACTGGACGGAGACGCTTAAAATTTATTCAGAAAATACGATCTCGAAGGGAGTGGTAAAAGAAATCAGCTATGATTTAGTACAGGGGGCAACTCTGATTGCTTCTATTCCCCCGGTTGCAGCGGTTGAGACTTCGGGGTCCATTGAATGCGCTTATTCAAGCTCGCTTTTAAACGAAAAAACAGTCCCAGCACCCGCACAGTTTCGCGTAAACGTGGGCGAGGTAAGCAATCTAGAAAAAGAGACGATTGCTCCAGGAAAAATAGTTGAATTCACAGCCGGATCTTCTTTAGTAGAGCTCGGCCAAGAAAAATCATTAAAAAAATCTGCTCGCGCTTACGCAATGCCCGCAGAGTATATGAAAATCAGAGTGGATGAACTTAAAGAGAAGAAAACAAATCCAGCTTTATTCATTGCAAAACTGAATGCTCAAATTTCAGAAGCAAAAAAAATAAATTCACAAAACGACATGAAATTTTATTCAGCTTTAGTCAATGGAAAACTAAACATTCTTAAAGTCTCGAAAATAAGAAAACACAGTGATTTTAAGCTCGATAACGGCGTTTACGATTCAGTCCATCGCGAACTAGTAATGACTACCGCGCTCTAAATCGCTGCGCTATTAAATTTTTAAATTCAACAAACAAGAAATTATTCGAACTTTAAAAACTGAAGATTTATCGAGTTCGACTCCAGCATCTGAATCTTCTCCGGCTATGAACATTACAGGGAAAATGAGAGTTAAGTTTTACTCCGTAAATTATAATGACAAACCAGGAGTAATCTCTGTCGTAACGCATAATTCACACTATGAATATGAAAGTCCAAAATCTTCTGGGACTGGTAATACACAGGCACAGGAACTTACACTCATGCTCCTGAACTCAACCCATCAAAACTAGGAATATCCTCATCGGAACCCGTGCGTTTTACTTCACCTGTAGCGATACAGGTTCGCATTCATTATCGTCTGGCCTCACACCTGAGAAAAATCGTGTGAACTGAGTCGTTTCGAATGACTAGGTAAGCACCGTCCTCGTCGACATAATTCAGAAGAGTCCGTGGAGTAGCCGTACCGTCTTTCGTATTAAAATAATAACCATCCATGCACTTCCCGATGATCCCCTCGTGATCTGGATTTGGAGTGCCCTTGTTACTGGCAAGGTACTTGAGTTCTAAAACCTCTTCCCCTACCTGCTCATACCGGTAAAAATAATTCATCACTCCGCGGATGCGCTTCTGCTTAATCTTCATCACCATGTCTTTATGAGATCCCTCGACTCCCGGGCAAAAATATTCACCTCGGAGGTTCGGACACTGGGAAGTGGATGCAGTCGCAGGAGAAGAATACATGAGTTCAAGAATCATGAAAAAAATTATTTTTTTCATGCTCTAACCCACACCCGTCCAGTAAGTTGAAATCGGAACTTCACCACCCACAGTGAGTTCTGGAATTCGCATCGTGGGCTGGGCATCCGTCACGGGCGCACCCTGTCCATCTTTTCCACACGTTCCGGTCGCGAATCCGAGATCGGTCCCCACTCGGTCGATGATCTGGAGCACCTTCGGTCCATTACCGACCAGGGTCGCTCCACGGATGGGTTCTGCGATTTTTCCATCACGGATGAGGTAGCCTTCGGTTACTGCGAAAACGAAATCTCCGGTTACGGTATTTACCTGGCCACCACCCATCGACTTCACAAACACTCCCCACTTCGTATCGCGGAGAATTTGCGCAGGATCATCCTTCCCTGGAGCAATATAAGTATTCGTCATCCGAACGATCGGCTTATTTCGAAAGGTTTCTCTGCGGCCATTTCCGGTAGCAGGAAGATCGAACTTCATCGCCGAAATCCGGTCGACGAGATAACCCTTTAGAATTCCATTTTCAATCAGCACGTTTCTCTGCGACGGCGTTCCTTCATCATCGAAAATAAAAGACCCCCGACGCTCGGGCATCGTTCCATCATCAAGAACCGTAATCAGAGGAGAAGCCACCTGTTGTCCGACCTTTCCCTGATAAACGGAAAGACCGTTACACGCGAGATCCGCTTCTAATCCATGTCCGACCGCTTCGTGAATCATCGTCCCGCCTGCTTCCGCAGCAAGAACCACCGGCATTGATCCACTCGGCGCTGGTACCGCGCTCATTAAAATTTTTACTCGTTTCGCAGCTTCCTGACCGATCGATTCGGGAGTTGTTTTATCGAAAAATTCGATCCCAACAAATCCGCCGTCGGTCTCATACGCGCTCTCGATTCGAGGCTCTGCACCTGGAACTTTAAGCTCACCGACCACTTCACAGGCAACCTGGAGATACGTTTTCTCATCGTGCGAAATCACTCCGTCACTATTCACGATGAGAATCCGGCGAAGACTATCAAGCACGATTGCTGAAACCTGGCGCGCATCGGAGAGAATAGAGCGAGCACCCTTCATCGTTCGCTCCGCAAGCGCCACTTTTTCTTTCAGTGAGATCGCTCGTGGTGAACTCTTAATTTTGTAATTCGCAATCTCCCGAACTTTTTGTTCGGTTTTTCTCCATTCCACGGGTTCGCTAGCCACCCCCTTCGGGGTACCTCCCGTCGTAACCGCCGCAGATAGAGTCGTCGCTAAGTTTTCTAACGCCGTCTGAGAAAGATCCGTCGTGTATCCATAAACCGAACGACCATCGAAGAGAATCCGAAGTCCGCACCCACGGTCCGTACCATCAACGATTCGCTCGACTTTTCCATCTTCGTAGAACACTCGCGATGAATCTGTTTCTTCGAAAAAAAGTTCGGCGATCACGCCTCCATTTCGAAGTGCAGTCGTCAGCACTTTCGAAAGCACGAGATCACTGGGGAGCCCAAACTTCGTTGTGGCTTCTTTTAAAATCGGGGATTCATTCAGTCGGGGGGAGGACATAGACTTCTCCTGCTAGTTGCGTTTCGAGATCCGCCAAAATTCGGTCGACCTCTTCGATTTGGCCCATCGGAATAATCAGTTCGAGATCACGGTGGTGATCCCCTGGGCGATGAGGGAGCGTTGAATAGGCGCACACTCCTTCAGAAGCCTCAAACACTGCATAAACGAATGCCGAATCTTCACTTCTCACCCGAATTCTACGAATCTTCGATCCTTCAGGTAAATGTTCATTTTTCATTTTAGTCCACTTTGACGGGTCTGTCATTTGCGCTTATCCTGTTATGGAATGAATTCACGGAAGAATCTACTGATCGTTTCTGCAGCTCTGGCCACGCAACTCTTCACAGGGATGGGGTGCGCATCGTTTCGGCGCAGTGAGGAAAAACCCGCTGAAAAGCAGGGCAATAACACGTATCCTGCTGCTGAATCGAACGACCCACTGGTGTTAAAGGATCAGCGAATTCAAAGTCTTGAGTCGACTGTTCTGAGCTTGAACTCTCGCATCCAGGAACTCGAGGGTAAACTTCAAGCCTCGCAAAACCGACCGACTCTGAATGAATCTTTAAATCGTCAATCCATTGGCGGTCGATCGAATAATGGTACAGACAAACCGGTGCGCGCAAGCATTGCAGCAAACGACCCTGAGTCAGGCTTCGCAAACGACGTAAACACCCGGGCCTTCCAACAAGGAAAAATTCTCTTCGACCAAGAAAAGTATCCTGAAGCGATTCTTGCGTTCTCAGCTTTTCTCGAACGGAATTCGAATCACACTCTCGCAAGCCTGGCCCAGTATAACATTGCTGAAAGTTACTATTTCGAAGGGGATTACGCTGTAGCGGATCAAGAGTTCCAAAAGCTCTTATTGAAATATCCGCGCTCCCCTCGCGCAAGTTACGCACTGGTGCGACTCTCTCAGTGCGGAGAAAAACTCGGCAAGCGGGATGAGTCGCGACGGTACCGTCTCCAAGCAGAAGGACTTTATCCACGAAGCCCCGCCCTAAAAGGGCTTCGTGAGGCGACTGGGAATGCATCAGTCGGACAGCCTCCGATTCAAAGCGCTCTGGTTGTTCCACCGACTGCACCAGAAGTCGTAGCACCGCATGTAGAAACTCCCACCGTAGAAACTCCGACGGTTACGGCACCGCATGTAGAAGCTCCACACGTCGCAACACCGAAGGTTGAAACGTCTCTCGAATCAGGTGCTGACCTGGATTCACCTCCTGGCATGGGGGCTGGCGGTTGAGAATTCAGAAAATCTGCATCACTACGCTTTTTTCCCTCTCAGTTCTTTTAGCTTAAAACACGGTTTATTCCGCTCGTGACCCTGAAAAAGAGAGCGTGCGAATTGCGGGTGGGCTGAAGCCCCTCACCAACCAAGACTGGACTTCGATTGCTGGAACCAAAGCTTCAGAGAGATACGAAATTGCTCGTGGTGATACTCTCTGGGATATTTCGGGCCGACTTTTCGGTGATGTGACCGTCTGGCCTAAAATCTGGGAGATTAATAATAGCGTTATCTTAAATCCCCATATGATCGAACCTCGGATGCGCCTCCTCTTCAATGCCGGAACGGCGTCTTCCCTACCAAGCCTCACCTTAAAAAATTCTGGAACGATGACGGTCACGAATCATTACGCGGTTGCTGATGGTGATCATCCAGGCGCGGTATGGGATGAACGAACTCCGATGCCATCGAGGGAGTGGAAAAACCTTGCCCGTCAAAGCTGGGAAAATATCCAAACCGTTCTTCCTGCGAATATCGATAAAGATGGTTTTGATAGTAAGAATCGAATCTATCTCACAAAACCTGCTACTGGACTGGATCTTCCACAGATCGCTGCTTGCAAGAATATTAAACCCCTCGGTTCGATCGTGGGAACTCGGTCCATTTCGAATTACGTTTACCGAGGCTCCGAAGTCACCATCCAAGCTGAAGGTACTCCGCTTGAGGCTGGTAAGGTTTATACCCTTTTAGAACCCGAACCTCTAACGATTGAATCTGGAAATCGGAGTGCGCTCTCCTACCAAATTCTAGGAAGAGTAAAAGTACTCGGAGTACAAAACGGAATATTCGTAGGTGAAATACTAAATATTCGATTTCCTGTAGCACGGGGTGCAGTTCTCATTCCCGAAATCGCGAAAATTGAAAAAACAGATCCTGTCGCAAGCTCGAAGAAAATTAAAGGCAGCCTCATTGCAGACCGACGAACAGGGGCATTTATGTCGGGTGCAAATAAATGGGTCTATATCGACCGCGGAACCCGAGATGGTGCTGAAAAAGGAATGATTTTTAGGATCTTTCAAAACCAAGATCCAAAAAACGGAAAAAAATTAACTTCAGGTGAGGTTTTCGTTCAAGGCGATGTTCAGATTCTCCAGGGATGTGAAGATTTTTCTGTCGGAATGTTTCTTTGGAGCCGGGGCGAAGTTCCTGAAAAATATGAGGGTGAAACCCTTACGGACGTCAGTGATGAAAAAGTTCGATTCTATTTCAACGGGTCTGCAGGCGATCTCCTAAGCGGAGAGATTCCTGACCTCCAAGCTCCTGAAGGGGTGATCGACGGTAAAGAGAATGATAAGAAGAAAGAGGAAACGGCGTCTGTTGGACCTAGCGTAAATCCTGAAATTCTTACACCCGCGCCTGACCCAGTCGTTCCACCTCCTGCGCCAGCTCCGATCACCGATAAACCTCCAGGTGAAGCGGATGACTGGTTGGATAAACTCGATAATAAACAAGAATTAAAATCTGAAGAAGAAAACGAACTTCAGCAGCTTGAAAAATTTAAGGAAAATCAGGCACAGCAGGAACTCCCTCCTGCGCCTGCAGAAGAAGCTACACCACCAGCATTTCCCGCTGAAGAGCCGGTAGTCGAAGCTGCGCCTGCCGTAGAGAAGGCTCCGATAGTGGAGAATACTCCAGTGCTAAAGGCACCCGCAAAGAAATCCGCAAAAGCCCCAGCAGCACCTGAAGAACTTCCGATCGGGGATGATGAATCGACCGAAGGTCTGACGCCGCTTTAGTTTTTGGCTTTTAGTTCTTATCTTGGCCTAGAGCTTGCGTTCTAGGACGGCATGAACACATCCACAATTGTAGAAATTTCACCCCTGTTTCACCCGCTATTTTCTAATATCACAAGCCCTCCACGGACCGTTTGGATTGAAGGAAGACCTGAAGCCTTCCAGTTAATCGACCGGCTTCCCGACTATGGATTTTCAGTCGTAGGAACGCGAGCACCCGATCGACGTTCTCAATTTCTAGTGGGTGAAAACATAAAACGTCTGCGAGGTACTCCACTCATTATTATTTCGGGAATGGCTCGTGGGATTGACTCCTGCGCACATGAAAGCGCGCTTGAGGTTGGGCTTCCAACCATTGCAGTCCTTGGGTGTGGAATAAAACGAACCTACCCGCCTGAGAATATTCGCCTTCGAAAGCGGATCGTAGAGGCAGGTGGACTGATTCTTTCTGAGTTTGATCCAGAGCTTGAAGCATTTCCAGGTTGCTTCATTCAGAGGAACCGACTGATCGCTGGGATGGCGCGTGCGACGTGGATCGTGCAGTCCGGATATCGGTCCGGAGCACTGAATACCGCACACTCGGCATTAAAGCAGGGCCGGACGGTATTCGTGACTCCCTCATTTCCAGGTGACCCTTCCTTTTTAGGAAACGAAAATTTACTTACTCAGCAACCTACTGCAATTCCATTCTATAATACTGAAGTCTTAGCGACATGCTGGATCGATCTATTTAGTGATCTTATTCGTAAGAAGCCGAATGGAAAGACTCCTCCCGTTATCGACCTTTTATCGGAGATTGAATCGGGACTTCGCGAAGGCAAAAGTTTAACCCGGATTATAGAAGGTCGAAGCTTAAGAACCGGAGAATCGGTGGAAGCGATTATTCAGAGGATCGAAAAAGGGACCGTGAATTAAGGGGAGAAAAGGATACGATCAAAATTTTTAAAATCATAAATTTTCTTTTCAAGTTAAATGAATCTAATCTAGTACAGAGAAACACCGTCCTGGAATTTAAACTTTTATGAAATTTGCGTGGATTAAAACCTCTGATTCTCTTTACGTCGCGAAAGGTCTCGATCCTGTTCGATATTTAATCGAAGGGATTTATGATTTGGAATCGAAAAAAATGGAGCGACCTCAAGCAAAAAAGATTCTCCGCGAATCGATTCATACGTCCTTCACCCCTTCATTTCTCGATCGCGAGATGATTCGTGTCACAGCAAAGCGAGTTGGAAAAATTAATATTACGCCGCCCATACTTCTCGAAGGCGTTCATCCAGAAGAATACGTTAGCTTCGGAGAAGATTCGATCCCAGCTATTGTTTTTACATCTTCGCCGAAGGTGGAAAATTTTGGGTCTCTTGAATTCAGAGGGGAAATGATTTCGAAGGGAGATTTAGTTTCTGAGGAAAAAATTCCTGAGGTTTTAATAACTATTCTAGAAACAGACCCCACACGAAAAGTATCCGCGCTTTTAATCGATAAAGACTCGAGAGTTTTAGAGTGGGCTTGGAACACGAATTCACTCATTAAAACCCGGCATGCAGAGTGGAATCTTTGTGATGGCTTACTGTCAGAAGGCGAAAAACCGGGCGGGTCTCATTCGCTCTCGAAAATTCCTGTGGGAGCGAAGCTCTGGGTCAGCTTAAAACCGTGCCGCATGTGTGCAGCTCGAATCTGGTCGATGGCTGAAAATCCTTCGAAAATCGAAGTGATTTTTTTAGAGAACGATCCGGGGCCGCTTGCACAAGGAACCCTTCTCGATGTGAATTCACCAGCACGTCGGCGCTTTTTAGGAGCGAAGGATTCGATGATGGGGGTTGTAAATCAGAGGCAGTGGGTTTCTGAGTAATGGATTGAGGATTGAGGATTGCTCTTAATTTGAATTTCTTAAAACTCGAAACGATTCGTAAAAAAATGAAGTACACTCTACCGGTTCTATAAACTTCATAAAATTTCCGGTTTAAATATTTTAATAAATTATTTTTTTATTAAATCAGAAACTTAATCATTAAATTGGGCAATTCTAATGAATTTATGATAACTTATGAAAACTAAGCCGCCCGTCGAGATTTAGATTAAAATTTCGCCTTCGATTGGGTTTTTCGGAATTTTGTCACTCCTATTTAATGACTCATTACTGACAAAGGCGAATTCATGTCGAAATTTGAAATGCTTCATTCACGCGCAGTCGATGCAGCGACTCGATTTAAATCTGTTGAAGCAGAGTTGATATCGATTCTTGAAGAAATTGATCGACATGAAATATACATGAAAAAAGGACACTCTAGCCTCTTTAAATACGTGGTGAGTGAACTTCGTTTATCGGAAAGTGTTGCTTATAATTTAATCGCAGTTAGTCGCAAGTCACGTGAAGTTCCGGCATTAAAGGTGGAGCTTGAAAACGGAGCGATTACGCTATCGAATGCTCGAAAAATTGTTCCCGTCCTAAATGTACAAAATCAGTCCTTATGGTTAGAAAAAGCGCGAACTTTGTCCCAGAGGCAGCTCGAGAAGGAAATCGTGAGAGTGAGACCCGAAGCTGCCACTCCAGAAAAAGCACGCTATGTGAGTAGCAACCGAGTTCGGCTTGAAATTGGGCTTACTGAAAGGGGGATGTTGCGACTCAGACGCGCACAAGATTTATTGAGTCAGTCAAAAAGAAGAGCTGTATTACTAGAGGAAGCAATTTGCACGATGACGGACGAATATTTAAAGCGACACGATCCGATCGAACGCGCGAAAAGACAGAACGTTCGAAAAGGTCTCTGTACAGATGATTATAAAAAAAGAAATTCTGATTCCAAAACAGAAAGCACTCCTGCCGCAGAACCTGTATCGCTACCAGAACCTGTATCAGGTACAAAACGCGTTCCAATTCCGGCTGCACTTCTACATTCCGTTAATCTTCGAGACCAAAGAAGATGCACTTATCAACCTCCACACGGGAAAAGATGTAATCAAAGTCGCTGGATCGAAATTCATCACATAAAGCCGGTTAGCTTAGGCGGTAAAAATACCGTGGAAAACCTCACTACACTCTGTAGCTCGCATCATAAATGGATACATATGAATTCTCGTGATCACGAATGATGATCGACGAAACTCAGGAAAACCTAGACTCTTTGCCTCACTTACTCCAATTACTACACTTACCCATCACTCCACTCGAATGACTAACTGACGAAAGACTTTAGAAAAATCGCGGCTACCCTTTCGTAAAATCCCGAACAAGCGCCGACTTCCGCGACTGCCGCGCCAGTGCGAGATCGATCAGCTTCGAGAGTAACTCCGAGTAAGGAAGTCCAGAAGCCTCCCACATTTTCGGGTACATCGAGATCGATGTGAAACCAGGAAGCGTGTTCACCTCATTAAAATAAAAGGCACCTGACACTTTATCTAAAAAGAGATCACAGCGGGCGAGCCCTTCACACTCGAGAACTTCGAAAGACCGCCGAGCAACCGACTGCGCCACCAATAACTGCTCAGAAGAAATTTTTGCAGGAATGAGTAACTCCGCACCATTTTCATCGAGGTACTTCGCTTCATAAGAATAGAACTCATGCGTGGCGTTCACCTCACCCGCCACCGACACGAGTGGCGGCTCCCCGTAAACAGGATTTTCTAAAACAGAGAGTTCAATCTCTCGAGCTGAAATTGCTTTTTCGACGAGTACCTTCAGATCAAACCGGAACGCATCTTCTACAGCAGCCGAAAAATCAGCGCGTGTTTTTACTTTATGGACACCGACGCTTGAGCCGGAGTTCGCGGGTTTTACGAAACACGGAAAACCGAGTTCATTTTCTACTTGCGATAAAATCGCATCAAAGCTTGGGCTCATCTTCTTCGATGCATCCCACTCACCTTTTCGAAGCGTAATCCAGGGAACGACAGGTAGCCCAGCCTGAGAAATTAAACGCTTCGCAACATCTTTATCCATCCCCACTGCCGAGGCGAGAACACCGCATCCGACGTAAGCGACTTCACCGAGTTCAAGCAGACCTTGGATCGTCCCATCCTCACCGTTCGTTCCGTGCATGACGGGAAAAACCACATCGAATTTTCCAGACGCTGTCGAAGCCACTACCCCAGATCCAGCTTCTACTCCCTCCGCCCTCATCACTCCTGTCGTACCTGCAGAAGGATTTGCGGGCATGATGACTTCAGGTAAATTTCTGTATACAGGCAGCGAAACGGTCTTCGCTTGAAGAGCATCCACACCCGCCTGGTGCCACTTTCCATTTTTATCAATCCCGATTGGAACGATCTCAAACCTCGACCGATCGAGATTATTTATGACGCTTGCGGCCGACCGCAAAGCAACTTCATGTTCTCCCGACCGACCCCCATATAGCACTGCGACACGAATTTTTTTCATCTCTTTTAGTCTACTCGGAAGTCTTGAAAGTCGAAAGCCTTCAGGCTTAGGATCAGCTAGCATTTCCAATCTATAGAAAAAGGAACGCCGACTATGTCGCCGCATCAGCCACACGCAACGAAAAGCCATGATCTGAACTCTCACCTCTGGGACACAAGCGCCCTCTACCGCGACTCCGTCCAACAACTCGACGAAGCCGCTCGGGTAATGAACCTCGACCAAAATATCGCCGAGCGCCTGAAAGTGCCGAAGCGCGCGATGATCGTTTCCGTACCGATTCGCTGTGATAACGGCTCGATTAAAGTTTTTGAAGGTTACCGCGTTCAGCACAACATGACCCTCGGGCCCGGTAAGGGCGGAATTCGTTTCCATCCTGAAGTAAATCTTTCTGAGGTTGCCGGACTTGCGATGCTCATGACCTTTAAATGTTCGCTTGCAGGACTCCCCCTCGGCGGCGCTAAGGGCGGAATTCGAGTTGATCCGAACCAACTTTCTCGTCAGGAACACCAAGCGCTCATGCGCCGGTATACGACCGAGATTAATATGATCATCGGGCCTGATCAGGACATCCCTGCTCCAGACGTGGGAACAGATGCTCAGCACATGGCGTGGATGATGGACACTTATTCGCAAGAAAAGGGTTACACCATTCCTGGAGTCGTCACTGGAAAGCCTGTCGAAATCGGCGGATCTTTAGGGAGAGCAGAATCCACGGGTCGCGGTGTGATCTACACTGTTCAGCATGCAGCGAAACTCATGCACTCACAGGGTAAAGCGGGCCCGAAGATCGATGCTTCCACCACTGTCGCCGTTCACGGCTTCGGTAAGGTCGGCGCAGTCGCGGCTCTCGAGATTTACCAACTCGGCTGTAAAATTCTTGCGGTCTCCGATTACTTAGGCGCGATCTATAATAAGAACGGCTTAAACATTCCTCAGGTTATCGAGTGGATGTCGAAAAAAGGAACTGTGGTTGGATATCCAGAAGCAGAAGAAACCACAAACGAAGCGCTTCTTGCTTTAAACGTTGATGTTCTGATTCCTGCAGCGATCGATGGCGTGATTACTAAAGACAACGTCGATAAGGTGAAAGCAAAAATTATTGCTGAGGGAGCAAACGGACCTGTATCGACTGAAGCGCTGAAGGTGCTTGAAGATAAAGGTGTGTTCATCATCCCTGACGTTCTCTGTAACGCTGGTGGTGTGATCGTTTCCTACTTCGAATGGGTACAAGGACTTCAGAATTTCTTCTGGAACGAAAGCGAAGTGAACGAAAAACTCGCTCAGGTTATGGAAAACGCGTTTAAGCGCGTGGCCGAAACCCAGGTAAAATATAAGTGCGGAATGAAGACGGCAGCTCTGATCGGTGGAGTGGAACGCTTAAATAAAGCAATGCTGCTTCGTGGGTTGTTTCCTTAATTTTATTTTCTCACCTCTGCTCCGTATGGATTCGTAATTGATGAAATGCGGGGTGGGGGTTGGGATTAATATATTGGATTTGATATGAAGCTCTCCGCACTCAGTAATTTGTTTGCAGTTTGCCGATTGTCATCCACAGCCCATTTCCCAAGTTGGATCGACAGAAAATACTTTTGGGCTGTTACAAAGACAGACGAAGAACTATCCCTAGTTTGTATCCAGTCCTGTGTTCCGAAAGAGGTCAAAGCCGAAACAGGATGGCGTATTATTAAGGTAGAAGGGCCACTTGATTTTGGAATGACCGGAATTTTGGCTTCGATTGCAGCACCACTTGCCACAGCGAAAATCAGTATTTTCGCTCTTTCGACATTCGATACTGATTACATTCTCGTAAAAGATGAAAATATCGGGATTGCACAGAAAGTTCTTTCCAACGCTGGTTTTGACTTTCAGTTTTAAACGGTTGGATATGGGCGCATTGAACAAGATCCTCCGTAATGTTAAATTGGATTTATGAAAAAAGCCGTCCTTGCCCTTGATTTTGTCGCGTTCACCTCTTTGCTGGTTTTATGGGGGATACCGATACTCGTTTGGAATGATCTTCCCGAACGAGTTCCAATGCATTTCGGGTTTTCTGGTCAGGCGAACGGATGGGGACCAAAAAGCAGTATTTTGTTTCTACTCTTTGCGGGTACTTTTCTCTGGATTTTGATGACGATCGCGAATCGATTTCCACATCGATTTAATTTTCCGGTTCAAATTCGACCAGAGAACCAGACTCGTCAGTATGAAATTGCGCGCGTACTGATGTCGTCTCTCAAAGCGGAAATACTTTTGGCCTTTGGAATCGTCGTATGGGCAGTCCGAGAAACGGCATTTGGCCGCTCCGATGGCGTCGGCGGAATGTTTATGCCCGGGGTACTGCTCGCTCTATCTGGCACGATAGGCGTTTATTTATTTACAGCAAAGAAGCTCGGCTAACCCTAGATAAGCCTTGTAGCCTTTACGCCCTTAAATTAACCATTTTAACC
>JBGSHQ010000278.1:0-16949 GCA_041752095.1 Bdellovibrionia bacterium | reverse complement strand
ATTTGTAAAACGACGCGAAGTGAAGGAAGAGGTGAAGAAGGGAGTGAAGCCGCAGTCATCGCCATCACGCACCGCTTCGCGGGCGCCCGAAGTGAAAACGCAATCGCGGTATATTCCGGTATCAGTCCGAAATCAGATTCGGCTGCGTTCGGGCGACCAGTGCGAATACCAGGATGCCGAAACTGGACGGCGGTGTGACCGTAAGTATGGCCTTGAGTTCGATCATATTCATGCTTTTGCTCAGGGTGGAGAAAACACCTTAGAAAACATTCGCCACACCTGCCGATCGCATAATCTTTTATATGCAGTCAGAACCTATGGGGCGGAGAAGATGGGGAGGTATGTTGGATGAGGAGCGAACTTCACTAGCGAATTGTAACGCTCGCTATCAGCTTGGGCGGATTCAGTGGGATGCTCGGGGTTTTAAGCTATTCCTACTTATTAATATTTGGTGAAAGGATATCCTTAACATCGTTGCAGATCACCGACGGATCTATAGCAGCTGATGTCTTCGCACACTCGCCTTTCACTTGAAAACTAGCGCATGTTAAACACATCTCGTGACTCATGTATTTGAACTTCCCATCAGACGCGGTAAATCCGCCGTTAACTTTGCTCGTAAATACCATGTTCGCGCAGGAGTAGACTACATCCTGGTCAACTGGCCGGCTTTTACCCGGATGATTATGTTTAAGTACGGATTGATTTTTAATTCCAATATCGTGAAGGACTTCGTGAAAAATCGTGTTTTTTTGAGTTATCTCGCCTTCCGCGAGTTGGCTCTCTGTCATTTGAACGACATCCGGATTTTTCTTGAGCATCGCTAGGAGGGATAAATGATTCGCGAGCCCTCCATCCACGATTTTTCTGCTAAATTTACCTATCCCAAGCCAATAAAAAATATTAGGTTTAGCAACGGCATAACCACCGTTAGTGGAACCTTCACAGGCTATTAGAAAAGGTTTCAAAGGAAGACGCCGCTTAATCTCGCACGATAAAGCCGGATTATATTTGGCGACGCGCTCAATCCCTTCGATTACCGTACTTTCGATAAAGGCATTCATCTTGTTGAGCAAATCTGGCTCGAAATCCAGATAGAAAGATGAAGAGCAACGCGAGGTGATGGTCATTCCCAATTTGGACGACCTTAAACTTTGGTCTCGCAACAGTTCTCGGTTTGAACACTCATTGGCTGGAGGTGAAAGAATCACATCGATTGCGTGCTGTAGATTTTCAACTTCCAGGATTGGGTTTATCTGATCAATTGCTGCAGAGTAAGACGCCCCAAAAGCGATCCAGCAAAAGAAAATAATCGCTGTAGCAGCCTTTTTCATCACTTAAATACTCTAACAAGGTCACCTAAGAGCAGAACATAGGCAATAATTGCAGTCGTATTCCACTCGAAACCAATGATTTCAGCCCTGAGTCCAACTCTAACTTCTTAACTTACCCAACCTACGAATTTACTCGAACCAACCAAGTAACCGCACCATCGGGAGAACTCCACTCACCCTTCTCAGCGATCGAAAACGGAGCCGGATGTTGAAGATGCCGAAACCGGTAAGGGTGCATGAGCGCAAGGCGGAAGGCATCGAGATCGCGGGTCTCGCTCTCTAAAACCACCCGCACGGTTTTCTCTCCCTTACCCTCACGCGCGCGCTCGACGAGCCTTAAAATCCGCATCGCATTTTCTCCGGAACCGATTTCGGGCTCTCGGACGATAAAATCTCGATTTGCCTCTTCCGCCTCAGATAGCCCTCTTAAAAACTCTGCCTCATCGAAAGTCGAACTCTCCGACTGAAGAGCCTCTCCCGTCGAAACCCGCTCGATCACTCCCTCAGGATCACGAATTCGAAAATCTCCAAGCGAGCGTGGAAATTCCTGCTTCGCCCTCTGGGGCTTCGGCTTCTTCACCGGGTTATCTAGGTCATCGGCTGCGAGCACATCACGCCACTGAAGGTAGTACTGAACGAAACGATCTTCGAAAATCGCGGCTCGCATTTCACGCATCATCTGGTGATAAAAATAAAGATTATGTTGGCCGATTAAATTCCATCCGAGTACTTCCCGCGAACGAATCAGATGCTGAATATACGCGCGGTCATATTTCGCGCACGTTGGGCATCCACACGCTGGATCGATCGGCCCTTTCTGGAGCCGGTAAATACCGCGACGAAGAACAACCTTTCCGCGAGATGTGAAAGCCACTCCCTGCTGCGCAAACGCAGTGGGAAGAATGCAATCAAACATATCAATCCCGTGGTGAACCGCTTCTAACAGATCGATCGGTGTACCGACCCCCATAAGATACCGAGGTAAATGCGTAGGAAGATAAGGCGTCGTCGCTCCCACAATTCGCTCGCGCTCTTCGCGACCCTCACCTACCGCAAGGCCTCCAACCGCCATCCCATCAAACCCTAACGAACTTAAATCTTCCGCCGATTCACGCCGAAGGTCTTCGAAGCAAGCTCCCTGCACAATCCCAAATAGCGCCGCCTTATGGTCGCCGCGTGCTTCGAGGGAACGGCGTGCCCATCGGTGGGTGCGCTCCATCGCACTTACCGCGCGCTCCTTAGGCGAAGTCGAATCGATGCACTCATCAAGTACCATCATAATATCCGAGCCGATCGACTTCTGAGCAGCGATTGAAGCTTCCGGCGAAAGGTGGATCGACTGTCCATCGATCGGGGATTTAAACCATGCTCCCTCTTCCTTCATCTCACGTAATTTAGGGAGTGAAAAAATCTGATACCCACCCGAGTCGGTGAGAACGGAGCGTGGCCACTTCATGAAATCATGAATGCCACCGAATTTTTCCATCACATCTAATCCTGGGCGCTGGATGAGGTGATACGTATTTGCGAGTAAAATTTGGGATCCCGAATCGTAAAGCGTCTCGGTCTTCTGTGCTCGAACCGTTGCGACTGTTCCGACGGGCATGAATAACGGCGTCAGCACTTCGTTATGAAGCGTACGAAATCGTCCTGCGCGAGCGGCTGAATCTTTCGCTGTTTTTTCGAGTTTAAAATTTAGCCGCGACATTTAATTCTCTACGCTAGCCGCAACCTGAAAAGGATGGGCTTCGTCCCCGGTTATACAGCGAACAGCGTACGCAGCAGCCGCCATCCCGAACGCGCCTGTGACAAATCCTGCCGACCCCATAATGATGTTTCGGTTATCACACTGGAAAAAAGTATTGTCGCCTTGGGGACAGACACACTTAAAGCCTTTGCCATTATCGTATTTTAATTCCGAAGGCATGATCGGCGCTTCAGGGCTAAACACGGATGGAATTCCGAAATTCCCTTTCGAAGAAAACCCATACTGCTCACGAAGAATCCGACGAACCGCGCGTGCGAGAGGATCCATCTCCGTTTTTCCAAGATCTTTAATCACGATCTGGGTCGGATCGAGTTTTCCAGAAGATCCCATCGAAGTGATGACCGGAATCTTATTCTGATGACAGTACGCAAGCAGCATACACTTCGGAGTGATGCTATCGATCGCGTCGATCACGAAATCGGGTTTCTTACCCGCAAGCTCGCACGAAAAAATTTCATCACGGGAATCGTTATTAAAAAACCGTAGTACCGGAATAATCTTCGCAGAAGGATTAATTTTCGCGAGTCGCTCTGCGACTGCGGTCGCCTTCTGAGTTCCGACCGAACCCTGGAGTGCGTGGAGTTGGCGATTGAAATTAGTGATACAGACTTCATCGAAATCGACGAGAGTGAGTGTACCCACTCCCGAGCGCGCGAGCATCTCGGCGGCCCACGAACCAACGCCGCCAAGGCCAATCACCATGACGTGCGAATCCATGAGTTTCTTCATCTTCACGTCCCCGACGAGGCGACCGATGCGATCGAAACGACGGTGAAGCTTATAGTTCTCTAGCTCAGATTCAGACCAATCGCGATCAACAGGAATTTGAACCGGCTGTTTTAATAGAGACTTCGTAGGGCTCGCAAAATTTTCGGTTGGATTCATCTCACTCATGGAATTTTAAAAATCTTTCTCAGGTTCTCACTCGACTGATCGAGCACTTGCTCACGCCCTAGTCCCCGAAGGGCCGCCACTTCATCCGCTATCCGAAGCAGCGTCAGTGGATGATTCACTCCCGACTCCCCGGCAGGCGGCTGATCAGGAGAATCCGTCTCAAGCACAAACTCTGTGGCCCCGAGCGTTACCACGGTCTGCCGGAGCTTTTCAAACGCAGATCCCGACTTACGAGTGAGGACTGGGGCGGATATCGATGGGACTAGCCCTAATCCAAGATAAGCCCGAGCCGTGGCGGGATCGCCTGAAAACGAATGCACTATCCCAGTAAATCCACCCCCAATACTCCGTAACGCATTGCGCATGATTTCGAGCGCCTCCTCATGGGCACGCACCACATGCAGAACCAAAGGAAGTTGAAACTCCAGCGCAAGCTCGAGATGCGAACGAAACACACGTGACTGCACTTCATGGGTTTCGGGAGAAAATCGGGGATGATAATCAAGCCCGGTCTCACCTAGAGCGATACACTCGCGCGGCGAACGCGCGAGTTCTTCTCGAAGTAAATTCAAACCCTGATCGACTTCCCTCACTCTACCACCCTCAGCGAGTGCAGCGACCCACCAAGGATGAAGCCCATAAGAAGAAAAAAATTTCCCAGGAAATTTTTTTCGAAGCTCCTTTTGTTTTCCCCATTCTTCCGGCTTCACACCACCCAAAATAAATTTCGATATCCCCGCGCGACCCAGATCGAGAAGAATCTCAGAAAGATTTCCCTCTATTCTCTCATCCGTAAAGTGAACGTGTGCATCGATCCAGTCACCCATTTAAATCATCCCTATGAATCCCTTCTACGTCAGTTCCGACACACTGACTACCGTGACATTCTAAAGATTCTGATCACCGACAGGTTCTTAGACAGAGTGTCGAAAATGACCCCCGGGGTTTTCGCATACTTAGATCGCCCTGAACTGGCATCAGACTTGAACTACTTAGGGGCATGGGAACGCTTAAATACATTATCAATGGAATGTTCGTCGTAACTGCATTTGCTGGGATTCCATCCGTAGCAGACGCATCGAAGGCTTCTAACGTGACTCGAATCGCTCATGTGAAGGAGCTTCTCGGTGGAGTTCGCTATAAGAAGAGTGCAGCACGGAAGTCTGAATCCTTTAAGGACATCACAGATTTTATCGAAGGTTTAGCCGTCGAATGGCTTCCAGAAAAATACGAAGGTAAGGCTCGTACGATTGCGAACACCATCGTTCATGAGTCCGATAAATATGGATTTGATCCTGTTTTCATCTTAGCGCTGATCCAAAACGAATCTCGTTTTAATCCCGAAATGCGCGGCAACCATACTGAGATTGGTCTCATGCAAATTAAGCCAACAACTGCGGCTTGGATTTCTAAAAAAATGGGACTGAAGTTTTACAAAGGTGAAAAGACTCTTTTAGACCCGACTGGAAATATTAAAGTGGGGATCGCATTTATGTCGATGCTTCGCGATCAGTTCGACTCCCACAGCCGTCTCTATATCTCTGCTTATAATATGGGTGCTAAAAAGGTTCGCGATATCGTCGCTGACGACCGCATGCCTTCGGAATATGTCCAAGCAGTAATGAAGCGCTATGTAGCCATCTACTCTGCTTTTAACGATGAAGACGCGAATGACTTAGATTCACTCACTGAACATGCATTAAACCGCGTTCGTGAAGTCACTCGCTCGGTTGCATCGAATTAAAATTAATTCGCTGACGGAATCGGAAAATTTTTAGCCAGATATTCATTAATCGCACTCGATTCGTAGAGCCATTCGTCTCCATTTTTTCCAGAAATCCGAAGGCATGGAACTTGGTCCTGCTTTCCGCCTTCGAGGAGTACCTTTGCTGCTTGGGAATCGACTCCAACATCAAATTTTTTAATCATCAGACCGCGCCTTAAAACTTCACGGCGAACTTTTACACAAAACGGACAGGCATTGAGCTCGTAAAGCGCCAGGGAAGCGGTTCTTCCGTCGAGCGTACGCTGCTCTTCGGGTGTACGAACGGGCGGTCTTGGAGCAGTGAGCCGATCAAGTGTTAAAATGATGAATCCTAAACCTGACCGAATTCCCTTTAATATTAAGCCCATATAGAGAGTAAACCTGACGCATCCTCTTTGGTCAAGCTTTGTGCTGCGCCCGTCCTAGACGGAAATATGACGGATCGTTAGTGTCCTACCGATTAGTGAATTGAATGAAAGTTCATAACTTTCACTACTCAGGGGGATGATGATGAAAATGATGATTAATACTGCTGTTCTTGCTTTAGTTGCGATCACGACGACCGCAGCTTTTTCTGTAAACTCACGCGCATGCTCGATAGATGGCAAGGAAGGATTTCTTCCTCGTAACGATCTTTATATCCCCGCACCTCGCCGGGAAATTCTAGACGAAAACAACGCGCCTGTCGGTGGCGGCATCACTAAGGCCGAGTTTGACGGCGTGATTGATGCTGTAGTCGCTGTATACGCCCCTATTGTGAAGCAAATGGGTGGTGAACTTAAGGTTGCTCGCAACTGGACTGACGGCACGGTGAACGCGTACGCGAACCGTGAAGGTAACGAGTGGTGGATTAATATGTTCGGCGGTCTCGCACGACATAAAGAAACGACCATCGACGGATTCATGCTCGTCGTCTGTCACGAACTTGGTCACCAAATCGGTGGCGCTCCTAAGTACGCTTCTCGCGGAAATGACGATGAATGGGCAGGAAACGAAGGAGAGTCAGACTACTGGGCAACCCTGAAGTGTGCGCGCCGCGTTTTAGCTCGCGATAATAACCTTGCTGAAGTTACCGCAATGAAAGCTCCTGACTCCGTTAAGAGAAAATGTGCAGCGAATGCTTTCTCCCCTAACGAAGCTGCGATTTGCGTTCGCTCTTCGATGGGTGGATTAGCACTTGCACGTCTTCTCGCATCCCTTGGTGCTACAGTACCAGATGAAGAACATATGCCTTGGTTCTCTCACCGGGATCCAAACCGTGTTGCTGAAATGTACGACGCTCACCCAAAAGCACAGTGCCGCCTCGACACTTACGCTGCAGGAGCACTTTGCGATAAAGATTTCCGTGAAGATGTCAGTCAGTCGGACGCTCTTGTTGGAACCTGCTCGACGGAAAAAGGGCAGACTGTCGGAGTTCGCCCTCGTTGCTGGTACGCACCTGCGAATGCAAAAGACGACGCCGGAAATCCTCGCGAGCGCCGTAAGAAGATGCCTGTTCCAAATCCGGAAGATCGCTATTACTGATCGCTGATAAATTTAAATGAAAAAGGGCCAGATCAGATTGATCTGGCCCTTTTTCATTTACAGAACTTACGAATTACCGAACAGGCACCATTGCCTTCACCATATTAAACATATCTCGGTTCTCGGCACCGGCAGAAATAATGAAATCGAGCATTTGCTGCGAGGATTCTACCATCTCGCGCATACTTGCTACCTTCGTTGGCGATACCTTTAACTCGTCGATAACACCCGACTTTGGATTTTCAAGCGCGGTTAGTGCACCCATCACCTGAGTCATCATTTTTCGCTCGCGAAGTCTGAGAACATTTAAAATGACAGTTGTAAGATCCGGGTTTGCTTCGAATAGAATCGTACGACCCCGGCCCCGAGCGACTTCACGGATCACATGGTATTCGAGAAGGTCATGGATTGAGAAACTGACGAGCGCTTTCGAAACCTTCAATCGCTTCACTAGCGTCGTTGCATCGAGTGGAACCGCAGAAAGATAAAGGTGGGTCCAGATCTTCCCGTGAATTTTCTTAAATCCCCAGTACTCGATAAACTCCCCGACTCGTTCCGCAACTTCAGCTAATTCATGGGTAGGCTTTTCTTTAGTCATGGGCCCACCCTAATCGAAGTTTATAGTTTAAGAAACATTAAATTTAAGAACCTACCCTCATTTTTCAGGCTTTTTATGGGTTCCGCGCGCTCCTGCGATCGTAAACGACTCGATCGCCTCCCTGGGAATCCCACCGTGGACCTTCTCAGTCGCTAGCTGGCCTCGAGCCCAGAGCATCCGGTCGATCTTCGTCCGGAAGTAGACCATGAGCTGCTCCTCTACCTGGGCCCCCTCGAGGATGCCTAAGGCTCTTGAAATCGCCTCGAACGTCGAAAGGTACTCAGGTTTAGGCGCAACCCGTAGGCGGTACTCAGACGGTGGACCTGGAGGAAGCTTAATACAGCGAATCTTTTCAAGCCCGGGTGTGCGCTTTGCGGCTTTCCCACCCTGGCGCCAGTTGCCATCGGGTACGATAAGGACGATTTTTTTTCCGACCGCGGAAGCTTCATCACGGTGCGCGCTTGATAAAACCTCTGCGTCCTCGGTCGGATAGAGGAGGAGGGGCAGAAATAAGGGATCGGCTGCGAGGTCTCTCCCATTCGCTTCGACACCTTTCTGTCCACGAACCCGAATCTCAGAATTCGTGAGCGCAAGAGTCGCAAGGCGTGCCGTATTCGTCGTGAGTGAAATTTCTCGGTAATGCATAAAGATCACAACTCGCGTACTCAGTGTCAGCTTCGGAGAAAGCCCACAAATACAGAGCGGCCGATAAATATCGCATTTCTGGCAGCGATTCGCGGAATGATTCCTACTCAAAACGTCATCGCTCCTTCTAAATAGACTGAGCGATAAGCGGAAAGAGCACCGAGCGGCTGGTCTTCGGGGCCACCGTAATAATCAAGTCCTGCCGTTAAACGGACCGAGTCCATAATCTTATGTTCAAGCTTAGGTCGGAGCACATAATCCCCGCCCACAAAATTACCGATCATGCTGAACTCTGCTCGCCATTTTTCATCTTCGCTTTCATAAGAACCTAAAAGCGTGGCACCCAGTCTTGAACGGTTCTGGTAATTCTGGATGATCGCGTTTGCGCGACCTAGACCTCGCACGATCGCTGTTTCAGCTACCGAGGAGCCCACATAAGCTTGTGAATCTTTTAAATCCGGATGAAACCGAAAGAGAGCCTGGGCGATGATTCGAAATCGCGCCCCGATCCCGCGCTCGATCCCTAAAACACTATCCCAGTGA
This sequence comes from Bdellovibrionia bacterium, assembly GCA_041752095.1. Classification (GTDB taxonomy): domain Bacteria; phylum Bdellovibrionota; class UBA1018; order UBA1018; family UBA1018; genus JACMQW01. The sequence continues at coordinate 7,878 of JBGSHQ010000278.1, read as the reverse complement.
TTCGGTTCTGTAAGAGAAAGCCCGCCTAAACCACTACTCCCGGTCTCATAAAAGAAATAAGCCGACTCGCCTCGCAGAACGAAGTCATCGAAGGTGACTGAAAAATCTCCACCGATCGCTCGAGTTCGATAAAACTGAAGACCGACTCTCGACCCATCCCACACAAACTGTCCAAAATGATTTCTCCCATCAAACGCTGAAAGTGAGGCGTCCCATCCAGAAGCAAGGTAGGAAACTTTTAGAGCAAACTCCTCATTATCCGTAAACAGGAGTGGAGTTCTTGGATCCGTTTCTACACTGATGCCAGTCGGAATCTGCGATGCTGGAATCAGCATTTTCGACTGCGCATAGCGCGCGTTCCAGGCAAATGAAAACTCAAGCGGAGAAGTGCCTTCATTCGGAGTAAAGGTCGAAAGAATTCCGGGAGCGCCGATTCGTCGAATATCGTCATGGATCGAAAGGGTCGTATAATCCTTTGCGGTGAGGTAGTCTGTCGGATTCACTGCATCGGATCGTCCCCATGGAGTGATGATCTGCCCTGCTCGGACACGAATTCCGAAAATCGGGTATTCGACCCAGGCTTCTTTCACTTCTCCTCGAATGGAGAAGTCATCCGGTTTATCGAGTGATTTTCGGTACGCGGATCCACGAAGCATGAGTTTCGAATCTAATTTTTCGCTAAATTTCGGTCGTGCCGTTCCGAAAAGAGTAAAACCCGACTGGAGAGTGCCCCGCCCAGAAATAGATTCATAATCATCGAGACTGGCACGGCCCGAAATCCAATCAGGGACGTCGGCATAAACTGAAAAAAGCGGCAAAAAATAGAGAAGCGCAAGAGAACGGCTACGCACGACTATCTACTTCCTTTTCCGAGCGCCTGCTGAGTAAAAAGTGAATCCGGAATTTTTTCTTCCGTCTTTAATTCCGAAAACTGAAGGATCGTTTTCCCACCGTCTTTCTTATTTTCGACTTCGATTTTTTTATGAAACCACTTCCCACCCGAAAGCTTTTCCTCTTCTGAGAAATTGATGGATTTTAAAAATGCGCCCGTTAAATCGTAATTCTCTACACGAACCGAAGTGAAACTTTCTTTCTTCACCCAAATCGTCATTTTAGAATACCCCGTCTGGTCCCTAACGATGTCGGTAGCCGGCTCTCCCTCGATTCTGAAACAAATCTTGCTCGGCGCGCCTGGGCACACCTCCTCTTTATTTAAGATATACTTATAATCGTTTGCGTGCGGAATCGTGAGATCGGAATAGCTAAAGTCCGAACCCATAAAACTTGAACTCTGCTGCGTTCGCTCGATTCGGCGAGTTTTCTGGTAGGCGGGTAAATAGAGGAGAATGTCGTTTGCGCCCGTTTCATTTTCTAAAAAAAGGATCGCCTCTCCTTTTACTTCCGCAGGAGCAGAAAACCGAGTGAGTGACTGATATCTCGCTCCATCCGCTTTTAACTTTCTCCAAAATTGAAATGACTTCGATTTTTCTTCGCCCGTTTTTTTCGTGCTTTTAAGTACCGCCTTAGCGGTGAACTGAGAGAGTCGAGTCGCCTCCTCCGACTTCTGCATGATTTCTTTTCCGTTTAGCTTTACGTCCTGCTTCGGATCCGCTGCAAAGACCGAAATCGAAAAGAGTATACTGAGTAGAAATTTCATCATTCGCTCCAGGGGGTACATTTTTCGCTGTCTAAACTTTAGACACCCGTCAGGGATCATACCAACAGCGACATTCATCGTTTTTTAAAAACTACCCTGATACCATTCCGAGGGTGGATAAAAAACGAAGTCATTTCAAGGGTTAATGCTAAACCTCTGCGGATCTCGCGCGCACTGCGGCACTTGGCATTCGCATTGCTATATATGTCTGTGAGTGCCAACCCCCAAAACCCCCTTCAGGCACTAGTTCTCAGGCCCAAGCTGCCCCCCTCAGCTTGGGCCATTTTTTTTATATACGAACGACTTCGAGATCTGATTTTTTAAGTCCTTTTAATTCCGCAGGAACCGACTGCGCGATGACTTCTCGAAATGCGCGAATGAGAGGAAGCTTCCACTGAAGCCTTCGGTAAACCAGACTCACTTCGCGCGATGGAATGGGCTTCTTGAAACGCTTCACATCGATCCCTTTCGGAGGATGCTCGGGAAGCGCAAGATGAGGGATAAGAGTATAACCACCACTTCTCTCGACGAGTCGCTTTAATGTTTCAAGGTTTCCACTTTCAAACGCGACGTTTTTTAAAACAGTTTTCTTCTTCGAGAGTGAACAGATATGAAGCATCTGATTTCGAAAGCAGTGCCCTTCGTTCAGTAACCAGATTTCACTCCCATCAAGTTCCCCTTCAGCAACTCGAGCACGACTTGCGAGTTCATGATCTTTCCGAACCCAAAGATAAAAAGGCTCATAAAAAATAGGATCCTCAAAAAGCGTTTTCTGATCGAGCGGCGTCACTAAGAGTGCAGCATCGATTTCATCTGATTCGAGTACTTTTAGAATATGATTCGTTTGCATCTCGTCGATCCGAAGCTGAACTTTCGGATACGCTTTAGAGAATTCATCAATAAATAAGGGAATCCAGTAGGGCGCAAGTGTTGGGATCACCGCGATGTGAAGATCGCCGGTCAGTTCTTTACCCTCCCCTTTCGATCCGATGAGAGTGATTTTTTTCCATTCATCAATCACGATCCTTGCTTGATCGATCAGTGCTTTACCCGCCTCGGTAGGAAGGATGGGCTTCTTCGTTCGGTCGAAAATCGGGAATCCTAGATCATCTTCGAGTTTCTTTAACTGCATCGAAAGAGTGGGCTGCGTAACAAACGAAGCTTTAGCGGCTTTACTAAAATTTCGGTACTTATCGACTGCTAATACATATTCGAGTTGGGTGACGCTAATCATAAGCCGCTTCGAATCGCTTTCATTTGCTTGAAATGGATACCCGTATGCATTCCAAGCAGCCAATACCACTTCCGTGCAGTCATCGGACCGAACCAGGGATGTGGGAGAGTCGTAGGAGATTCGAAGTCTTTAATTTTAGAATCTAACTCAGGTATGAGTGAGGCTCGAAATTTTTCGAACGAATCGAACCGTTCAGGTGGCGAACTTTTTCCAAAAGGTTTTACTAATGCGGTGCTGACCTCCTGGTTCGGCACTACCCCATTAGAGAGGGGCACGATCACACCAGCGATGCCCCGACCTACGATTTCTAAATGCTCAAGCACCATAGCTGCGGACCAATAGCGCGAGCTATCTTCTAAACCTCTCTGGGAAGGGACGAGCACTTTTTGATCGCGAAGGTTTTCTGGAATAGAGAGATACACCTCCCGAACCTTTTCATGTCCGCGAGTAAAAGATTTACTCATTTCCGCGCGTTCACCTTTTCCGGCCAGATAGGGACCAACGATCCACCGGACCATCAGGCGAGCCGGAAATGGGAGTCCTGCTCCCGGTGGGGCTAATTTAGGTTCAGGTGTATTCAGGTTTTTCATTTCGAGGCTTCCATTTCTCAGCTACGCTCTCTTTATGTCTCACGATAATCAGAAACATTCACTCACTTCGATGATGACCGATCGCCGTTTCTGGCCCCTGTTCTGGACCCAGGCTTTAGGAGCATTTAATGATAACGTCATAAAAAATGCTATTATCATTCTCATTACTTTTAAGTCGGCTAGCCTTTTCGGACTGAGTTCAGAAAAGCTCGTAGCGCTCAGTGGCGCGATTTTTATTCTCCCCTTTTTTCTTTTTTCTGCGGTCGCAGGAGAACTTGCTGATCAGAGGTCTAAATCGAGGCTGAGTACGTTCACGAAACTCTGGGAAATTCTAATCTCACTTCTTGCTGCAGCAGGTTTTTATTTTGAGCATCTCCCATTTCTACTTTTTTCACTTTTCATGCTTGGAATGCAGGCCGCATTTTTTGGTCCTATTAAATATGGAATTTTACCCGAACTCCTCGGCTCTAAGGATCTCTTAAAAGGAAACGCGCTCATCGAGCTTGGAACCTTTATTGCGATCCTTCTCGGAACGATTCTGGGCGGAGTGCTGATGGGAGCCGGCCCAAACGGTCCCCTTTTCGTTTCTATTGCTGGCGTCTTAATCGCGGTGATCGGCTTCGGGATGAGCCGAAAGATCCCGGCCCAACCTGCGCAGTCTCCAAGACTTCACTTTTCTTTAAACCCCGTCGAACTCACCTTCTCTCTCATTCGCATCTCGATGAAGGTGAAAAGTGTTTACCTTTCGATTCTGGCCATTTCCTGGTTCTGGCTCTTAGGTTCGGTCATTCTCTCCATTCTTCCGCATCTCGCAAAAGATGTGATCGGGGCTAACGAAGGAGTCCTCACCTTTTTTCTCGCACTCTTCTCTCTCGGTGTGGGTGCTGGATCGATCTTAAGTGAACGACTGAGCTTTCGATCCCTCGAACTCGGACTCGTGCCCGTGGGTGCGTTTGGTATGTCGTTATTTGCGCTTGATATCGGACTGATGGAGTTACCGCATGCGGTGAGTATCACCGAACTTTTATCCAGCTCTTCTGGGATTCACCTCTCGCTCGATCTCTTTTTCTTTTCGGTCGCGGCCGGATTATTTACTGTTCCACTCTATACACTGATCCAGCTCCGCTCGAATCCGCATGAACGCTCTCGCGTGATTGCTGCAAATAATGTTTTAAATGCAGGATTCATGGTCGCGGGTGCTGTCGGACTCATGGGTCTTTATTCGCTCGGTCTCAGTGTCTCTGCGATCTTCCTAGTGCTTGCGGGGTTAAATACTCTCGTCGCATTTTATGTTTTTATTACACTCCCTGAATTTTTATTTAGGTTCCTCTGCTGGATTCTTTCCCATGTTCTCTACCGAACAAAATGGAAGGGGCTCGAACATATTCCTGAGGAAGGCCCAGCGGTCATCGTCTGTAACCACGTGAGCTTCGTCGACTGGCTTCTGATCTCTGCTGCATGTCCGAGACCTATTCGTTTTGTGATGCATGCGATGTTTATGAAAATTCCGGTACTAAAATATTTTTTCAAAGGCGGGAAAGTCATCCCTATCGCAGGCTTGAAGGAAGATCCTGAAACGCTTGAGGCTGCGTTTAGAAAAATTTCGGAAGAACTCACTGCTGGAGAGATTGTTTGTATCTTCCCAGAGGGCGAAGTCACACGCGATGGGAAGATCGGAAATTTTAAACGTGGGATTGAACGGATCTTAGAAAAAAACCCGGTGCCCGTAATTCCGATGGCACTCGGCGGAATGTGGGGAAGTTTCTTTAGTCGCTACTATGGGCGCGCGATGACGAAACCTTTTCGAAGGTTCTGGTCGAAGGTTTCACTTTATGTGGGCAAACCCCTAAGTCCGAGTGAAGCGACAGCGGAGGGACTTGAAGAGGTGGTTCGGCGGCTGAAGTCAGGCGCTGCTTAATAAAGTGCGTTTTATTTGTGTTTCCACTAGTAAAGCGTTCTTTACTAGTAGAATTAACCCATCGACTCCCAGGGATAAACTTCAATCTTATCCTTCGTTAGAGATAACCGCTGTCCTCCGAGAGCAAAAAGCTGAGGAGATAACTTCGGAAATTTTAGTCGATATGCTCGGAGTATCTCAAAATCTTTGTCTTTAAATTTTTCTTGGCTCAAAATTTTTATAAGTGAAAGTTTACTTCCTGACTCGATGACGAGATGGATAATTTTCCCTTTTGTCGTTCTGTAATAATAAAGCGCAGATTCTCGGTCATCCCGGTAACTCCGCTGCGAAAGCTGCTCCTGAATAAGCCAGGTATGCATCTGCCGCTCTAGACTTCCGCCTAAAATTTTAGAAAACGCGACATCACATAAAAAATAAAGTCGTTTTCCAGATCCGGTAGGATGAGGGTCGAGTGGGTGAAGTGCGAAAAGTGTGGTTAAAACCTCGAGATGAGTCTTCACTCGTCTCAGATCTCGTTTTAAAGAGCTGGCAATACTCCCTGCATCGGGCTCTTCGAGTGTTGCTACCTTCTCTAAAATCCGCATGCATAAATCGGGATCGACCTTAACTTTTGGAAAAAGAGGTGCATCTCTTTTTGCAGTCACTTCGAGCCAATCCCGCATAAAGGAATGCCTCTCCCCTTCTTCTCTCACCGAGAAGATTCCCGGCATTCCACCCCGATCGAGGTAACGCATGAAAGCTGCTCGGGTGATTCGAGGAGTTTCTTCGGCTAGAATGGGGGATTTAGACTTTGAAGGATCTAATCCTAAAGTCTCGGCAATATTTAAGGGAAACAGACGGATTCGACTCATTCGTCCTGTTAGAGATTCACGGATTAAGGTTTGTTTAGAAAATTCAGTCGATCCTAAGAGTAAAAATTTTCCGGGTGTTCGCTTCTGATCGACATTTAACTTTATGGCATCAAAAATTCGTGGAGACTTTTGGGCTTCATCGATGGCAAGTGGTTTTGCATCTTCGTACTGAGAGAGAAAAAGTCCAGGGCTAGAGCTCGCTAGATCCTGGAGCCCGTAGTCGTCAAAACTCACATATTTAAGCCCCGGACGTTCGTCGCGTAGCATTTCACGGACTAAGTAACTTTTCCCAGTTTGCCGTGCGCCCTGAATCGCTAAAACGGGGTTAAATGATAGCTTTTTTAATAAAAGGGGTAAAATATGCCTTTTTCTGGAATGGGTCATAAGATATTAAAACATTCCAATTCCATACATGCAATGTCTTAAATTGGAACCATACTAAAATGGCTTTTTCGGTGAAACACGCTGAACTCGGACGCTGGTTTTTCATGGAGTTCGATCAGGTGCCTTAAAGTTTCAGCGGGGTTAATTTCCTCGCGGAGCTTTTTAGCGGCCCAGTAATACTGAAGCCTCGAGGGGCTTCCCTCGCCCACTTTTCCTTCGGAGTAAAAGGACCAGACATCTTCATCATCTTCAAGGCAGCGAATGAGTGCACCTTCGATGAGTTCAGGATTTTTTTCACACCATTCCCACTCTTCACTCTCGTAGTAATGATGGACCCTGGGATGGATTTCAGGGAAGAGAGCGTGCGAAAAAAGGGTCGCCAGGCCCTCGCTGACTAAGTGCTCCTGCGCTGATCCCGCATCGAGATATTCTTTACGTGAGATTTCGCTCAGTGGTTTTCCGAGGTGTTCCCACACGCGCGGCGAATGATCGCGGTAAACATGGGAGAGTTCATGGGCCGTTAAAGCTTTTAAGTAATCGAGATCTGAATCCGGAAAATCAATTCCGAGCATGACCTGGTGATGACCTAAGTCGTAGCGAGCAAATCCATCGAAATCGCCAAAGCTCGGCATGAGGACTAAAACACCGGGGAGTTCACGACCGAAGGTTTCTTCGACTTTTCGAACGACCTTTTCTGATTCGCGCAGATAGGCTTTAGCGGATTCGCGTTTTTTACTTGCGGCGCTAGAGAGTAACCAGTTTTGGATCGATGCTTGGTCGAGCCCCCAGTTTTTTGCAATCGGAGCTAAAAACTGGAATTCAGGATTTTTAGTGAAGAACTCAAATCCTGGCCCGCTCTCGTATCTAGTCTCAGAAGGGTGTTCTACTGTTTCCGAGAGTGCAGAGTAGAGGTCGACGATTTTCATAAATTAACCACTACTCGATCACTCTAAAAGCAGGAGACATACGATCTTGTTCGGCATTATAAATTTTTCTATTCATACTTTAAGTTTTCGAGGAGCACGTTTTCGTAAGGTAAGTTCTGCATCCTGGAGATTTCTCCCCAGCTCATCATCGCTTGCGACGCTCATTAGATCTTTCTCTAACCCGAGACAGAAAAGGACATTCGCATACGCCGAGAAAGTAACCTTCGGGTGCCCTCGTTCGATCGCACGAAGTGTGGGCCTGGAAATTCCTGCGCGCTCAGATAAAAGTTCTGCAGAAAGTTTTCGACGCAGACGCGC